>NZ_WQPW01000029.1:42776-151259 GCF_018785465.1 Clostridium sp. MCC328 | reverse complement strand
ATGTTTAGGCTACATGGGTCAATTTTGGGATTCATGGTACAGTTACCAGTTCAGATACTGCTCCGTGAATAATTCAGGCTAAATTTCCCACAATCATTCAGTATCCTCATAGTTACGATTTTATGTCGGCCGACATCTTTCATCTGTCCTTATTGTAAAACATTCTCCCGATCTTTTCCAATGCCAAAACGAAAGAGGGGCATAGCTTTATGCTATGCCCCTTCAAAAAATCTATTCCTATTCCCTTTCCTTCATTTCCCATGTTCCAAAGCGCTGCATGATCTTCTTTTCACCTTCCCGGAGCGCACGTCTGATCAGAGCAATGCAGCATTTTTCCTCTTCCGAAAATATTTTGTTATGCAGATAAGCCACGCCGCAGGAGGAAGTCTCTTCGCCTTTGATCAGATAGACCTTTAAATTGGCTGACTGGTTCAGATAGGCCAGATGGCCGGTCGATACAATACAACATCCAAATCCATTCTCCGCTGCCTGCAAAGCAAGCGTACTGCTCGTCACGACCAGACGGGGAGCAATGCTGAGCTTTTGTTTCTCCAGGATCCGGTTGATCCCTTTTCTCACAAATGTTGTTTCATCCTGAAAAATATAATCCATCGGCGGGAGTTTTTTCATATCGATCACAGGGAACGATCCCTGTTCCCCATATTCCGCATACGTTTCGAGATCATATCGTTTCGGCACTACCAATACATAGAAATCACGGTACATCAGATCATAATCAACATTTTTTGAAAGGTCGGCCATTGGACCGATCACAAAGTCATATGCCCATTCCTTCAAGGCTTTCTCCATGTCTTTTGAGAAAATATTATATATTTCGACTCCACAGTCCGGGTATTTTTTCTCTACCTCCTTTACTACATCAAATGCGGCAAGAGAAGCAGCATTTAATGGCATTCCGATCCGGATCCGGCTCTTCTTTTCTCTTTTCAGTTCTTTCAGCTTGGAGTTCATCGTTTCTTTTAACAATTTTATTTCTTTTGCATATTCCAGATAAATTTTCCCAGCTGCTGTCAGCTCCGTTCCATTCAGCGTCCGAACAAACAGATTGACTCCCAGTTCATTTTCCAGGTTTGAAAGGTACCGGCTCAGCGATGGCTGGCTGATATACAGCATTTCCGCTGCCTGCGAAATACTTTTGCATTCTGCCACAGCGATCACATAATCAATACTTCTGTCCATATCCTTTCCCCTTTTCGCAATTTATAGCAAATAAATCCGTCTTTCCTCTTCTGCGTTTCTATTTCCATTCAGTATACCAGAAAAAAGGAATTTCTGCCAGAAGCCGGCACCCGCATTCCAATAAAAATGTAAGTGATTTCCTGCAGGATCATAAAAAGCCGGGAATTCCCGGAAGATCCCAGCCTCACCATCGCTGAGATCGCCCAGAATACCGGCTTTTCCTCACAGGGTTATTTTACAAACTGCTTTAAGCGAATCTTTGGATGCACGCCAAACAAATACCGGAAACAGTGAGTCAATGCCACTCCACATAACACCGGCCTCATCGCCTAAATACATCTTTCCATTTATCCCTATATTCTCTCCAGGACCACATCTTCCTCCGGAATACTCGGAATCCCGCCCGACTGTGTTGTCGAAAGACTCGCCGCCGTGCAGGCAAACTTGCCGATAAAGACAAGTTCTTCCACTCCCAGCTCTTCCGGCTTCTTCCCGGTCTTTAAGAGTCTTGAAACAGCACTCCCGCCGAAGATATCCCCGGCTCCTGTCGTATCGATCGGTTTTACCTCCGGGCACTTTGCGTATGCAGCGCCGTTTTGGTTCGCTAGGTACGCCCCCTTCGGTCCCATCGTGATCATCGCGAGGCGGATCCCGAACTCATCGAGGAGCTTCTTCGCCGCCTCTTTCTCATCCGTGATCCCCCAGAGGAACTCCACTTCCTCATCACTGATCTTCACCACATCGGCATGTGCAAGTCCCCATAAGATCTGCTCCTTTGCCGCATCCGTTGTCTCCCAGAGCGGAAGTCTTAAGTTTGGATCAAACGTGATGAATTTTCCCTGTCTCTTCGCATATTCCACACATTTTTTCGTCGCCGTGCGCACCGGATCATCCGTGAGGCTTAAGGTTCCGAAATGGAAGACCGATGCCTCATCGATCATCGCAAGGTCGATCTCCTCAAAGCTCAGTCTCGTATCCGCTCCCGGTTTTCTTGCGAAACTGAAGGAGCGGTCTCCTTCCGGCGAGAAGGTCACAAACGCCAGCGTCGTAAACACCGACGGATCAGTCACGATCCCCTTTGTCTCGATCCCGGCTTTCTCAAATGTCTTTAAGAGGAGCTTTCCGAACGCATCATCTCCGACTTTCCCGAGAAATGCCGTCTTCATTCCGTATTTATTTAACGCTGCAAGGAAATTTCCCGGCGCACCGCCCGGATTCGCCTTCATAGTCGGATATCCATCCGCATCCGTCTCCTTTGCCGCAAAATCGATCAGAAGCTCACCAAGAGCGATCACATCGTACATTCCAATACCTCCCTGCACTCATCTTCCAGCTGTTTTATCTCGTCTTTTCCGTCCAGGATCTGGAATCGGATCCGGTTCTCATGTTTCTCAAATGGCTTTAAACTCTGCGTCTTTCCGGCCCGCCCGTCAAATCCGCAGTTCGTCGGCTCCAGCGCCATCGCAAAATCTCCGGCCGCCGTGCTCTTCCACTGGGTCAGGTAGGGGATCACAGATTTTTCAAAACGAATGCAGAGCCCAATCTGCAGCTCGTCATTGACAAATGCCGCAAACGTATTTCCATTACGATCCGCTGCCAGCTCATGCTGGAATACCTGCTCCGGCGCATGCTCCACCGGCTCCTCCATGACGTTCCAGGCCGCCGCGCCTGCCTTTGCGTCCGCATCTCTCGGACCGCAGAAGATCGATGGCATCACGACCCGCAGCCCCGGCACCAGAAACGGGTATCCGGCATTGCAGTGATAGAGAAAACAGAGCGGCTGGTCCTCAAAGCCCTGATTTTCGATCTCGTCCGTGAATACGATCTCCCGGCTGCCGTAAGTCGTCTCAATCGTTCGTCTGAGTACCAGGTTTTCACCAAAGATCTGTGCCTCCCGCATCTCCCCGGACACCAAAATCTTATACTCCCCGTTCTCCCAGAACGCGTCCATGGAGATCTTTTCCGCCGGGGTTGTTCTCATCCGTCCGTGAACCGGATATTCCACACCGTCCACCACCCGGTTTCCGTGGACATTTCCAAGACCGCAGGTGAACATCGCGCCGCCCATAATGGAGCGCACCGCCTCGTCTCCCGCAGTATCATAGGGATTTCTCCCCTGAAGCCCCGGTTTTGTGAGGAGACTTAAGTTGATCCCCTTATACCGGATCCAGGCCGGGTCCAGGCATTTATCGAGCATCAGCGGAAGCTCCAGCGGTCCATTATGAATCATCGCACAGCGAAGTCCCGCTGCCCGCCCATCCTGAAATTCCATCTGACGGACTCCGGCGATCTGATCCATATGACCGCAGACCGCCATCAGCGTTTTCTGATCTGTCATCTATTTTGCCTCCGGATATTCGTTGCACAGCAGACGATACGGTGCTTCATCCTCCTCGATCTCCGGGAATCTTCCCATCTTCTCATAGAAACGGTTGTCCACGTTGTCATCGTTGCACTGGCTGACCTCACCTAAGAGAACCGGGCCGCTGCCCTCTTCCACCTCGAAATCATGGTACATGTACGGGTAGATGGAAATGCTCTCGCCGGGAGTCAGGCGCACCTGGGTGCCGGCCGGAACGACCATCTCTCTGCCGTCCACATGGACATGGACATCGTTCACTTTATCAAGGTCCTCATCCTTTGTGGAATTGTATACACGAATCAGCACATTTCCGCCGCCGCGGTTGATGATGTCCTCCATCTTTGACCAGTGGAAGTGCATCGGAGAATACTGTCCTTCTTTGATATACAGGAGTTTTTCCGCGTAGGATTTTGTATATTTGTCCTTCATTTTCAGGTTTCCGTTCCGGATCGTGATCAGGGAGAACCCGACTTTATCAAAATCACCGAGACCGTAGTCTGTGATATCCCAGCCTAACATATTGTCACGGATCTCATCGTAATCATGTCCTTTTTCCTTCCACTCTTCCGGTGTGAAATTACAGAACGGCGGGATCGCAAATTGGTATTCCCTGATCATCTGTTCCATCTCTTTTAAAGCCGCGTTGATCTCACTGCGTTTCATACAAATGTCCTCCTGTCCCTGATATGCAGGAACGCCGATCCTTGCGGTCCGGCGTTCCATTGCGTTACATGTTTCAGTAACTGTCTGTCGCGCGGAAGCTACCGTTATTTTAATTCATTTTCGTGCCGGTTTCCAGTTTATTTTTCCAGACCAGCACTCTTCCTGTCATTCAGTTTTTCCGAACTGGGTTCACCAACTCAGGGTTCTTCCTTTGATAGATGGATCTTCCTTTTTACAGTTCTTAATTAGTTCTTCTTCAGAACGGATACACCAGTATCGCTTACAGCGCCGCCGAGTTCTTCTCCCTCTAATGCTCTGACAGCTGCCTTAACGCCCTCTTTACCCATGACATCCGGGTTCTGAGCCATTGTGCAAAGGAGATATCCGTCGTTGATGAGGTTCATGATCGCATCAGATTTATCGAAGCCTACGCCTACGATGTCTGTCTTTCCGGATGCCTTGATGGCATTACCGGTACCGGTTGTGGATCCCTCGTTGCAGCCGAAGATACCGACAACACCCTGTGTGATATAGTTCTCAGCGATGGTCTGGGACTTCGCTGCGTCACCTTCGCCGTACTGGGTCTCCATAAGCTCGTAACCTTTTCCTTCGAATGCGGAACGGAAGCCGGCTTCTCTCTTAACTGTGGAATCTGTTGCTGCGTTTACGTTTACGATACCGATCTTACCGGATGTGATGCCTGCTGCCTCGAGAGCCTTGATCATCTCATCGCCTGCAGTCTTACCGGCTGCCTCGTTGTCTGTGGAGAAGGTTGCCTCTGCCTCCACGTTTGCCGGAGAGTCAACATACACGATCTTCACGCCTGTGGAAGCTGCTTCCTTTAATGCGGAAGAGATCGCATCCGGGCCGTTTGCTGCTACGATGATCGCCTCATAGCCGCCTGCGACTGCGTTGTTCACACACTCGATCTGCTGAGCGTCGTCCTTTGTGTTCGGGGACATGAAGCTCACTGTCACGCCAAGTGCCTTTGCCTCTGCCTGAGCGCCCTCATTTAAGGTTACCCAGTGCTGGTCGATGGAGTCCATGGTGATCAGCGCGATCTTCCAGTCTTTTGTTGCTGTCACATCGGTTGTTCCTGCTGCATCCTCAGTGTTGCCTGCCTTGATGACAGAAACGCCTGTATCCGTTACAAGACCGCCAAATGTCTCACCCTGAAGCGCACGGACAGCTGCCTCAACACCGTCTCTACCCATGAGATCCGGGTTCTGAGCCATTGTGCAGAGAAGATATCCGTCATTGATAAGGTTCATGATCGCGTCGGATTTATCGAAACCAACGCCGATGATACCTGTATTGCCGGATGCCTTGATTGCATTACCGGTACCGGTCGTGGACCCCTCGTTGCAGCCGAAGATGCCGACAACGCCCTGTGTGATGTAGTTCTCAGCGATGGTCTGGGACTTCGCTGCGTCACCTTCGCCGTACTGTGTCTCCATAAGTTCAAAATCGGTTCCTTCGAATGCTTTGCGGAATCCGGCTTCTCTCTTAACGGTGGAATCAGTTGCCGCATTTACGTTTACAATACCGATCTTACCGGATGTAACGCCTGCGTCCTTGAGTGCTTTTAACATCTCATTTCCTGCTGTTGTACCGGCAGCCTCGTTGTCTGTGGAGAAGGTTGCCTCTGCCTCCACGTTTGCCGGGGAATCAACGTATACGATCTTAATGCCCGCGTCCTTTGCTTCCTTCAGTGCGGAAGAGATCGCGTCCGGGCCGTTTGCCGCTACGATGATCGCCTGATAGCCGCCTGCGACTGCGTTATTTACGCACTCGATCTGCTGAGCGTCATCCTTTGTGTTCGGGGACATGAAGCTTACTGTCACGCCGAGCTCTTTCGCCTCTTCCTGAGCACCCTCGTTTAAGGTTACCCAGTGCTGGTCGATGGAGTCCATGGTGATCAGCGCGATCTTATAATCGCCGACTTCTTTGGACGGAGCACCTGTGGTGGACTCTGCCTCTGCAGACGCAGCTGCGGATTCTGCAGGTTTCTGGCTGGAACAGCCGGTGATGCTGGCTGCCGCAAGGGCTGCACAGCTTAACAGTGCCAATACTCTCTTTTTCATAAAAATCCTCCTTAATATTTCTTATATGTAACCCCCTAAAGTTGCCTGGGTTAAATATACTTGATAAAATGTTGTCAGACAGCCAGACGGACTGTGCGCCCGCACGCAAGTAGCAGCTGCGTTTTTACTTAGTGGCTTTCTTTCCAAAGTTTCCGGAACGGACAACTACGTCTAAGAGTACGGAGAATACAACGATGATACCGATGACCAGTCTCTGAATGCCGACCTGTGCACCGATCATGTTCAGTCCGTTCTCAAGTGTCTGCCATACAGCCGCGCCTGCGAATGTACCGAGCAGAAGTCCTGTTCCGCCGAGCGGGGAGATGCCGCCGATAACGCCGGCCGCAACACCGTACATCTCGTACATGTTTCCTGCTTCCATGTTGCCCATTCCTGCCTGTGCGCAGAGGATATAACCAACGACACACGCGCAGACAGCACTTACCAGATATGCCTTAATTGTTGTATTTACAACATTCACACCGGACAGTTTCGCAGCATCCACGTTGGAGCCGATGGCGTAAATATGTCTTCCTGTACGGGTCTTTGAGAGCAGGAAGAAGAAGATCAGAAAGATCACGAGAGCGATCCAGAAGGTGTTGTAAACACCAAGTGTCTTTCCATAATAGAAGAAGTTCTGGAACTTATCTCCTGCTTCCTTTCCGATACCGGTGGCGATGGCGTCCGTGTTTCGGTTATTGTTGACCATGTAGGCAACGCCTCGTGTCACGAACATGGTACCAAGGGTCGCAATAAACGGCGGAAGCTTAAACTTTCCGACTAACATACCGTTTACAACACCTGTGACCAGACAGCATATCATTGCAACTGCGATAGCCACGAACGGGTTCACGCCCATCGCCATCAGGGTTGCCGAGATCATGGCGCTCATTCCGACCATGGAGCCGATGGAAAGATCGATATTTCCGGTGATCAGAAGATAGCTCTGTCCGACGCCGATCAGAAGATATTTTGACATGGATCGTAAAAGGTTCATGACATTCTGTCCGGCAAATACTTTACGGTCGATAAGACCGAACGCTACATAAATAATGATCAGACCTGCGAAGGCGGTGATGACCGCTCCCATTCCGCGCGTTCCCAGGATCCGCTTTACTGCGCTCTGTTTCTTTTCATTCATCATCCTGTCCTCCCTCATCCAACGGCTTTCTTTTGCTCGAACTCAGTTGCGAACTTCAGTACCTCGTTCTGGGTCGTCTCTTTCGCTATGACCTCACCGGTGATCCTTCCGTCACACATGACGATGACACGGTCCGCGATTCCTAAGACCTCCGGCATCTCCGAGGAGACGAACATAACGGCGATTCCCTGTTTCTTCAACTGATTCATCAGGTTGTAGATCTCGACCTTCGCGCCTACGTCGATGCCTCGCGTCGGCTCGTCGAAGATCACGACTCTCGAGTTTCTCGCCAGCCATTTTCCGACAACGACCTTCTGCTGGTTTCCACCGGAGAGGTTGCCCGCATTGACTTCCACCGTCGGGGTCTTGATCAGAAGATCCTTCACTGCTTTCTCACAGAGGTCATCCTCCTGCTTTCTGCTGATAACACCAAGCTTGCTGCAGATCAGATCCAGATTCGGAAGCGCCAGATTGTGGCGGATGCTCAGTTTCGTGCAGAGGCCGTCTTTTTTGCGGTCCTCCGGTGCCAGAACGATTCCGGCTTTGATGGCGTCCATCGGACAACTGATCTTTACCTCTTTTCCATCCAGAAAGATCTCCCCGCTGGTCTTCGGGTCAACTCCGAAGATCGCTCTCGTTGTCTCGGTACGTCCCGCTCCCATCAGTCCCGCGAATCCGACGATCTCGCCCTCATAGAGGGAGAAATTGATGTCGCGGACGAGATGTCCGGCATTTAAGTTTTTCACCTCGAAGATCTTCTTTCCTTTCGGGCAGGAGACTCTCGGGAACTGTTCTTTGATCTCACGGCCGACCATGTTCGCGATGATCTGATCCATAGTCATATCCTTAAAGTTTCCGTCTGTGATATACTGGCCATCCCGCATGATCGTTACACGGTCAACGATGGCCTTGAGTTCCTCCAGACGATGGGAAATATAGACGATTCCGCATCCGTCCGCCTTTAACTGACGGATGATCCGGAACAGCTCTTCGATCTCCTTCGCTGTCAGGGATGAGGTCGGTTCGTCCATGATGAGGATCTTCGCGTGGATCGAAAGTGCTTTTGCGATCTCGACCATCTGCTGCTTGGATACCGGAAGATCGCCGACGGTCTGTCGCGGATCGATATCGATCTTTAAGTCCCCGAGGATCTTTGCCGCTTCCGCTTCCATCTCCCTGTCATTTAAGACGATCCCGTTTACCTTTTCTCTTCCAAGGAACATGTTTTCCGCAACCGATAAATGGCGGCACATGTTTAATTCCTGGTGAATGATCGCGACGCCGACGGCCTGTGCCTGTTTCGGAGTCAGATTCTCATATTCCGTTCCGAAGATCGTCATCGTCCCGCTGTCCTTCGTATAGACGCCGCTTAAGATCTTCATCAATGTGGATTTCCCCGCTCCGTTCTCTCCGAGAAGTGCCATGACCTCACCGGAACGGAGTTCAAAATTCACATGATCCAGGGCTTTTACGCCCGGGAATGTCTTGACGATGTCTTTCATTGAAACAATTACTTCGCCCATCTTCTCCCCCGCTTTCTGTCTACTCCCTTTGCAGCTGTTTTGCGCCTTCATCCGGCGTTTGCAGCCACATTTTCGATTTTATTTCGTATGCATCGCAACACTCAGCGCCGCAATATCTCCGATCTTCTCTCCCAGTCCTGCCGGAAGGATCCTGCAGGCCTTCACGTTTCCGGGCAGTGCCTCTTTTTCAATGACGGCTTCCATGCCCGCTTTCATGTACTCTCCGGCCCGCGCGTAGATGCTTCCGATGACGATCGCCTCCGGATTAAAGAGATCGATCAGGATCGCCAGAAGCTTTCCGAGATTTTCGCCGATCTCGTTCCAGAGTGCCAGCGCCTCAGGATCACCTTCCGCCGCCCGTTTTCCGAGTTCTTTTGCAGTTCCTTTTCCGTACTGGGCGATCCCGCCGCCGCTCACATATCCCTCAAAGGATCCGGCTTTTCCGTGACCGATATGTCCGGTCTCAAAGAGTCTTAAATGGCCTGTCTCGCCGGCCATTCCGGTACTTCCTTCATAGAGTCTCCCGTTTAAGATCAGTCCCGCGCCGATTCCCGTTCCGAAGGTGAGAAAGATCATGTTCTCCGTGCCTTTTCCGGCTCCGAACTTCCATTCCGCCACTGCGCAGGCATCCGCATCATTCTTTAGATATGCCGGAATCCCAAACGTTTCTGTGAGCATGTCCGTGATCGGTACTTCGTCCCAGCCCGGAAGGTTCGGCGGTCCTAAGATCACGCCCGTCTTACTGTTTAACGGTCCGCCGCAGCTGACACCAATGGAGGTTACATGCTCATTCATGAGCTCCGAAACGCCCTCAAAGATCTCTTTTAAGGTCTCGTCCTTCGTTTTCGTCGCGAATTTTTTCTTTTCGAGGATATTTCCTGCCGCGTCCCCACGGATCACCGATATCTTCGTTCCGCCGATATCAATCCCTATGTATTCGTTCATATGATCCTCCTGTTAGTTCCATCTTACATGAAAAATCTCCCCCCTAACAGAGGACAATCCTACGGTTATGGGGGACAATATTTTGATGTATACAACAGCCTGATCTTTCTTACGGTCAGCGCAGCGGGGTGCACAGACCTGCTATACAATGTTATTGCCAGAACGAGTGCTCTACCTCACAATACGTTTGAACTCGCTCCTGTCATACGATGCCGCAACTTTCCCCTGTTCCACCACAAGCAGACGGTCGGAAATGTCCATGGTATCTGAGACGCTGGAGGTGATCATAAGGATCGCCGTTCCCTGCTTCTGGATCTCCCGCAGGGCATTTAAGATCTTCATTCTGCAGAACATATCTCCTTTTGCCAGCGGCTGGATGCAGATCATGACCCGCGGTCTGAGAAGATTCATCTTATGGTAAAGCAGCGCGAACTGGTCTTCCTGCGGGATATCCCGGACACAGGGCGCATCGATCACCGGCCCCACAAGCGGCAGATACTCCGAGTGGATGCTCTTATAGATCTTCCCCGGGATCAGGCTCTTCTTCAGCTTCCGGTCAAGAAGGAATGTCAGATTCTCCATATAACTCATTTCCAGAAACAAAAGGCGGTTCACCCCGTCCGCCGGAATTACAGCGATCCCCTCATCCAGATAATTCCCTGCTTTTTTCTGCGTATAAGTCACATGATCCACCGTGATCCATCCGGACTTACACCGCATTTTCCCGGTCATAAGGTCCATCATGTCCCCGGCGATCTTATTTTCCTTATCAAGGAGCGTCACACACTCCCCACGGTGTAAAATAAACCTCAGCCCGTTCAGATTTCCGGCCCCCACCGTGTGAAAATGCAGGATTCCGTCATCGTTCTCCTGTTCATTTTCCGTCGACAGGATCTTCCATTCCGACGTATAGGGCGCCATGTTCTCGTCCGTCATCTCATCCCGCTCAAAGACCTTGTAGATATACCCGTCAGAAAAAAGGGCCGTCCTGTCCGCGATCTTAAAGAGCTCCTGATGGTGGTTTCCGATATAGAGAACGGATATCCCCTCTTTCCGGATCTTTTTTAACATCCGCTGAAACTTATAAAGCTCATATTCACTCAGGTAGTTTGACGGATTGTCCACGATGACCAGATGGCAGCCGGATAACAGTGCTTTGCCGAGCTCCACAAAGCACCGCTCCAGCTCCGAAAGGTTTTCCACCCGCTTATTGAGCTCGACCTCAAGTCCCTGTTCTCCCATAAACCGTACTGCCTGCTGAAAGATCACCTGTTCGTTGATAAAGTACTTTTTAAAACCTTCCCGCAGGATAAAAAGGTTGTCCACAACGCTTAAGCCCTGCACAAGATGGCTCTTCTGTTCGATGAGCGCCACCTTATTGGACTCCCCGCTGCTGTAAGAGTAGCTGTTTACGATCTTCCCGTCATACCAGACAGACCCCAGCGTGATCGGATCGTTCCGGCAGATCAGATCCACCATCTCCTTCTGGCCTTTCCGGTTCCGCGCCACGAGACCAAAGATCTCACCGGCAAACATCTGGAACTCGAGATTATCTAAAAGCTGCTCCCCGTCCCGTTCCAGACTCACATGGGAAATTCTGAGAAGTTCCTTTCTCACCGCCATCCCCCCTGCCTGTTTTCTTCCCGCACAAGAGGGAGCTCTACCACAACATCGGTTCCGACTTCCTCTTTGCTGTAAACATGGATGCCATATTCCTCGCCAAAAAGCAGTTTGATCCGCCGGTTGACGTTCACGACGGCGATTCCGCCTCTGGTCTGCTTTTTCTCCCCGTCTTTTTCCGGGTCGTCCGTCTCGTCGCCCAGGCGGCGCAGTTTTTCATTCAGTTCCTTTAACTTCGCGTCCGTCATTCCCTGTCCGTCATCGGAGATTCTGATATAAAGCCGTTCCTCGCTGGCACTAATACGGATCACGAGGTGGCCTTTTCCGATCTTCCTCTCGATTCCGTGGTAAATAGAGTTCTCAACGATGGGCTGCAGTGTCAGTTTTGGGAGCTTGCACTGTAAAAAGTCCATTTCACTGAAATCATCGTCCCCGTCCCGCTCGTAGCGGATACTGAGATCCAGTTTTGAACCGAAACGGAACTGCTGGATATAATAGTAATTTTCGATATTAGCCAGTTCGTCCTCCAGCGTCACAAGATTTTCCAGATCTGAGATCGTGTACCGGAAAAAGGTCGCCAACGCCTCCGTCATCTCCGCGATACTGTCAAGCCCCGCAATCAGCGCCTCGCTTCGGATTCCCTCCAGTGTATTGTAGAGGAAATGTGGGTTGATCTGGTTCTGAAGTGCCAGATACTCCGCCTGTTTTTTCGAGATCGCGATCAGGTTGCTGCGGTCGATGATCTCGTTTAAGCGCAGGACTGCCTGCTCGCTCTCCGGTGAGAACGGGTAGCGGACCTTGAACAGGTCTTCCATGACGTATCCCATGACAAACTGCTCGTATATCTTCCTCGTCTCCCTGTACGGCACAAGAACCAGCCGATGGACCGCTGCCGCCAGCATGAGAAAGAGTGCGGTAAAAAGCGTCGGTGCTGCAAGGGACCGCATCTCCCGGATGTGCACCAGCCACATTTCCGCTAAGACCACTCCGATCAGCCCGGCCGCGAGAAGTGCGCACCATTTGATCCGGACTGACAGATAGTTTTTTTTATCGGTATGTTTCTTTTCCATCAAGAGTACAGCTTTCTGTATTCCTTGGGCTTTAGACCCGCATATTTCGTAAACGATTTTGTGAAATACCGGACATCGCTGTAGCCGACCTTCCCGCAGATATCAGCCACCGTGTCGTTCGTCTCCTTTAAAAGCTTCTTCGCCATATCCATCCGGACCTTAGAAAGGTATTCCAGAAATGTTATTCCCGTGTCTTTCTTGAATAACGTGCTAAGATAAGTAGGTGAGAGATCCGCGATCTGGCTTACCTCCTCCAGCGTCAGTGGTTCCCCGAAATGCTCTTCCACATACTTTTTCACAAGACGGATCGGACGGTTCTCATCCTGGCGTTTTAATCTGGATGCCTTCTCATAAGAACTCGTGAGCCGTCTCGTCAGGTAATCGAAGAGCTCAGTGGCATCAGCACAGTTGTCGGCGCTGATGCTGAAATTTTCCATGAAATTTTCCTCCACCGGCAGGCGATATTTTTTCATAAAGAAGAGATACTGGTTGCAGATCTCCTTTGTCATCTGCAGGATCTCATGACCGCTGATCTCCTTTGATGCCAGCATCTTTGTCTTTAAATAGATCAGTTCTTCCCGCAGGGCAAAAGGATCCAGACTCTCGAGCGTATGGGAGATCCGGTCGTTGAATTTCGCAAAGCTCTCACTGTCCGCGAAGGACTCTCCGCTGTCAATACTCCCTTCCATCAGCTTTCCGGTCCCGCCAAGCAAACGTTCCTCAATCAGGAGTCTGGCATTTTTTAAGGAAATCCCGATCTCTGAAAGGCGCCTCACACCTTCTCCCAGTGCCATCGTCACAGCCAGATTTTTTAAGATATCTCCCTGGACTCTGATCTCAGAAAGCAGGGCTTTCATCTGTCTGCGGATCTGCATTCTGTCATCCGGATCATAATTCAGCAGGAAAAAATGGAACCCGTTTAACTCCGTCAATTCTGTTTCCATTACATACCCGTTTAAAAGCTTCCCTGCCGCAGCCTGCACTTTCTCCGCCATAAACCGGACATTCTTTTCCTCATCGCACACGCGTCCGTCAAGCTTTAAGATCGCAATACTGAATTCCCCCGGCTCAAAGTGATAGTGGAATTCCCGGTTGATACGATCCAACGGCTGCGTCAGGACTTCTTTATTTCTTCTCCCCACAAGATCCTGCAAAAATGCCTGTCTGAGATTCTTCTCATCGCTCCGGATCGCCCGCTGTCTCTTTTCCTCCAGGCTTAACTGCTCTGTCTGCTCCTTAAAGTGAGCGCTGAGCCGTTTTAAGGTCTCCGTCAGCTCATCCTTCCGGATCGGTTTTAAAAGATACGCGTTTACCCCGTAGCGGATCGCCATCTGCGCGTATTCAAAATGGCGGTAACCGCTGATGATCACAAACTCAGCCTTCGGTGCTTCCTCTTTTCCCAACCGGATCAGGTCCAGACCGTCATATCCCGGCATCCGGATATCCGTGATCACGATATCCGGGTAAAATTCTTTTATTTTTTCCAACGCCTCGATCCCGTTCTCGGCAACTGCGACAACCTCCATCCCAAGCACGTCCCAGTCCACAAGCTTCTCGATCAGCTGGCACACCTTGCTCTCGTCGTCGGCGATCAGTACTCTCAGCATCCGCAATTCCCCCCCCTGTTTCCCCCGAAAGTAGTATGGTTTCATTGTACTCCGCATGGGACATTTCCGTCAACCAATATGAATTGCTGCCCTTTGCGTTTTTGGTCCGACCTTTTATTTCCACTTGACTTCCCCCACAACATCTGGTATATATAGCTTATACCGATCATATGACTGACGGATAAGTGGATAAACCACGTGAAGTATGATCGAAGA
Source organism: Clostridium sp. MCC328 (assembly GCF_018785465.1). Taxonomy (NCBI): domain Bacteria; kingdom Bacillati; phylum Bacillota; class Clostridia; order Eubacteriales; family Clostridiaceae; genus Clostridium; species Clostridium sp. MCC328. The sequence continues at coordinate 136,828 of NZ_WQPW01000029.1, read as the reverse complement.
AAGCCGACCGTCTGGGCAATCATAGCGCAGACCGTGGGCTGTTTTTTTGCCCTTTTGTCTGATGGCGCATTCTGCGCCGCGCTGTGATTCTGTAACAGCTGAGATCTCCCTGAAGAGAAAATTTCCCATATGGCAGATTTTGATAATGATTCTCATTTAATATATTGTCTTTTCCTGTCAAGGTCTGTTATAATGGCGAAGCATTTCTTCACAACCGAAGATTTCAGAATGATCCCTTTTTAAACAAATGGTAATGCAAACAAGGAGGAACCACCATGTCTGAACAGAATACCCGAAACGGAAACGCTGATGTTTTCAAAAAAGCCTGGAGAGGATTTCAGGGCGCAAAATGGACCGACGAGGTCAATGTCCGCGAATTCATCCAGAATAACTATACCCAGTACGACGGAACCGAGGATTTCCTCGCAGCTCCGACCGAAGCTACCGATAAACTCTGGGGACGTCTTCAGGAGCTCCAGAAAGAGGAGCGCAAAAAAGGCGGCGTCTTAGAGTGCGAGACTGAGATCGTATCCAGCCTGACTTCCTACGGCCCGGGCTATATCGACGAGGGCTTAAAAGACCTCGAGACCATCGTCGGACTCCAGACAGACAAACCGTTAAAACGTGCATTCATGCCTTTCGGCGGAATCAAGATGGCTGAGGAAGCTGCCGAAACTTACGGATATAAGGTAAATGAGAAGTTCCACAAGATCTTCACTGAATACCACAAAACTCACAACCAGGCTGTTTTTGATGCCTACACACCAGAGATGAAGGCTGCCCGCCACTGCCACATCGTAACCGGTCTTCCGGACACCTACGGACGCGGACGTATCGTCGGCGACTACCGCCGTGTGGCCCTTTACGGTATCGATTTCCTGATCGAGGAGAAAAAGAAAGACCTGGATCTCTGCGGAAATGGCGCAATGTACGATGAGATCATCCGCCAGAGAGAGGAGATCGCAGAACAGATCCGTGCCTTAAAGGGCATGAAGGAAATGGCAAAGATCTACGGATATGACATTTCCGGCCCGGCAACAAACGCAAAAGAAGCGATCCAGTGGCTTTATTTCGGCTATCTTGCCGCTGTTAAGACCCAGAATGGCGCAGCTATGAGCGTCGGACGTATCTCCACCTTTATCGATATCTATGTAAACCGTGACCTCGAGGAAGGTACACTTACCGAGTCCCAGGCACAGGAACTGATCGACCATATGACCATGAAGTTCCGTATGGTGAAGTTCGCAAGAATCCCGTCCTACAACCAGCTCTTCTCCGGCGATCCGGTTTGGGCGACACTGGAGGTTGCAGGTCTCGGACAGGATGGACGTCACATGGTAACAAAGACAGACTTCCGTTTCCTCCATACTTTAGAGAACATGGGTCCGTCCCCGGAGCCGAACCTGACTGTACTTTACTCCTCCCGTCTCCCGGAGAATTTCAAAAAGTACGCGGCAAAGATCTCCGTTGACACATCCTCGATCCAGTATGAGAATGATGATGTGATGCGTCCGGTATGGGGCGATGACTACAGCATCTGCTGCTGCGTATCCGCTACCCAGACAGGTAAGGAGATGCAGTTCTTCGGAGCACGCGCAAACCTTGCGAAGTGCCTGCTCTACGCGATCAACGGCGGTAAAGACGAGAAGTACAAGACAAAGGACGGAAAGCCGATGCAGGCTGGTCCGGAGTACGCACCGATCACCTCCGAGTATCTTGATTATGACGAGGTGATGCATAAGTATGACCTGATGATGGACTGGCTGGCAGGAATCTATGTAAACATCCTGAACCTGATCCAGTATATGCACGATAAATATTACTATGAGGCAGCCGAGATGGCTCTCATCGATACCGATGTACGGCGTACCTTCGCAACCGGTATCGCAGGCTTCTCCCACGTGGTAGACTCCCTCTCTGCGATCAAGTACGCAAAGGTAAAGGTTGTCCGCGACGAGAACGGTATGGCGACAAGCTTCGTAACAGAGGGTGATTTCCCGCGTTACGGAAACGATGATGACCGTGCGGATGATATCGCGGTTTGGCTGTTAAAGACATTCTTAAAGAAGGTTAAGAAGTACCACACCTACAGAAATTCCGAGCCGACTACTTCGATCCTTACGATCACATCCAATGTGGTTTATGGTAAGGCAACAGGCGCTCTCCCGGACGGCCGCGCGGCATTTACTCCATTTGCTCCGGGCGCTACTCCGTCCTACGGCGCTGAGCAGAACGGTCTTCTCGCTTCCTTAAACTCCGTTGCAAAGCTTCCGTATGAGTACGCTCTCGACGGAATCTCCAACACTGAGACCATCGCTCCATGCGCACTCGGACATTCTGAGGATGAGAGAAAGAACAACCTTGTCCATGTTCTCGACGGATATTTTGACCAGGGCGCGCATCACCTCAACGTGAATGTATTCGGTCTTGATAAGCTGAAGGACGCGATGGAACATCCGGAGAAGCCGGAGTACGCAAACTTCACGATCCGCGTTTCCGGTTATGCTGTTAAATTTATTGATCTGACAAGAGAGCAGCAGCTTGACGTCATCGCAAGAACCTGCCACGAGGCAATGTAAATTTATCCATTTAAAATCAGCCGGGAATGTTGTTTATTCCCGGCTGAGTCTAAATTATGAAGTTTTTTTCTGTCTTGGCATTGAGGTTTTAGTGTTTGCGCTTTTGCACCGCACTGCTCATTTTACCTTTATTTTTATCCCCGGCAGATTCCGGGAGAAGGGAAACTTTTATATGGAAACAACAGGCTACATTCACTCCATCGACAGTTTTGGTTCCGTAGACGGACCCGGCGTCCGCTTTGTGACATTCCTTCAGGGCTGCCATATGCGGTGCCGGTATTGTCATAATCCGGATACATGGAAATTAGCGAACGCTGATGCCGTTTCTGAGCAACCGATCTCCGAAAACGCAGCTCAAGCTCATGCGAACACTGTCCAAAATACAGCTTCTGACAGCGCAGCGCCTTCTTCCGTCTGTAATTATAAAGAAATGACCCCCTCTGCCCTGATCAGACAGGCGCTCCGCTACAAACGCTACTGGGGCAAAGAGGGCGGCATCACGGTCAGTGGAGGCGAACCGCTCCTACAGATCGATTTCATGAATGAGCTTTTCCGCCTTGCAAAAGAAAACGGCGTCGGCACAGTGCTTGACACCGCGGGACAGCCGTTTACAAGAGAAAATCCATTTTTCTCAAAGCTCACCGATCTCATGGAAAATACCGATCTTGTCATGCTGGATTTAAAGCACATCGATCCGGAAAAGCACCGCGCTCTTACCGGACATTCCAACGAAAATATCCTGGCTTTCGCCAGATACCTGAATGAGATCGGCAAACCCATGTGGATCCGCCACGTCCTCGTCCCCGGCGTGACCGATGACAATGAGAATCTTCACGGCATCCGTGCGTTTTTAGATACGCTGTCCAATGTAAAAAAAGTGGAAGTTCTTCCGTACCATACACTCGGCATCTACAAATGGGAGTCCCTTGGAATCCCGTATACCTTAAAAGATGTGGATCCGCCGACAGCGGAATCTGTGAAGCGGGCTGAGGAGATACTTGGGTGCCAGAAATAGATTTTGCCAGCCCAGCACCACCGATACCTGTCAACGTCAGGTTCTCATACAAACACAATCTTTGACTATTGCTCACATAAGTAAAACACGTACTGCCCGAAGTTGATTCTACCTTACTTCAATCAGTACGTGTTTCTTTTATCTTTTCTGATTATAAATTTCTTTTAAATCCTCAATCGCAAGAACCGGATCCATCGTATGAAACATCATATAATTTCGTTTCATAACTTCGACTGCTGCTTGTTTATATATCTTTTTGCTGTCCTCACCGCTGTAATAATGCCAATAACGATAAATATAACCGATCCAATACAGGACATCTTTTGAAAATACTTCTCCGCCAATCAATCTTTCTGTCTTGGCATTTCCGATAACCTCATCTAAAAGATATTCTTCTCCTGCCCATTGCATACGATTATACTCGGAATCCAATGCTTTTGCCGTCTCAGAATTCATAAACAGTTTAATAAACTCCATGCTGCCGTAATTATGATCCGCCGACAGTTCAAAAAGTCTTCCCTGTATATCACAAAGTTTCAAAGCTATCTCATTCATTATCTTCCTCCGGTTTTTGCATTATCCAGAATCTCATCAAAAAATAAACCTTCACGGCGGTAGTTCTTGCAGATATCGTTCGCAAGAGAAACTCCCCTTGCACGATTTTCCTCAGCAACTTCCTTAATAAATGCCCTCTCTAAATATGAAAGTTCAATTTCCGCTTCGATATGAATTGCATCACATCCTCGCTGCGAGACAGCAACATACTGACTTCCTAATTGCAATGCAGAAAGGCTGTGCACCAATGCTGCATCTGTGATATTTCCAATAAAGAAATTATCAATCACATAAAACATTCTGTCATTCGCAATGCTTCCAATAAGCAGATCTTTTCCTGCTGCCATATTTCGATACTTGTTATAAAATTCAGTACCCTTTATACTCTCCATTCTTCCCCTGTTATATGCTACAAGCATTGCCCACTCAATATCTGCTGGTATCGTTAACATTTCAAGTTTATTCGTATCGATAGAGACAATATAAAATTTTGATTTTTCATAGTCACAAATCAACGTCAGTGCCTGACTTGGATCCGTTCCCATATAAAAACCTCTGCCAAAATCGCATTGCTTCCGGCTTTTCGGTTCGATCATTCTCTCTATACCGGATTTCGATCCATGATAAAGTAGCACCATTCCTTTAACAACTTCTATTTTTTTTGCCGCTTCCGTAATTTTCTCCAACGTCATATCATAAACTGGAACTGCCTGTGCCTTACACAACTCATACAATCTCATCTGCGCCAGTTTATTAGGAACAGCCCGGTCATTTTCCCAACGGTTCACTGTTGCAAAAGACACATTCATATGTTCTGCGAACTCGGTTTGACTCATGTTCAAATAAAGCCTAATTTTTTTTATCAAATTTTTCATGCTATTTCTCCAAAATATAACATTATTTATATAATTAAATATATCAAATATTATATTCTATGTCAATGTATCTACCGGAATCCACTTCATACCATGCAGTCAATATGTTGTCGTTTATTCTTTGCATCTTTTTTACTTCTCTCGAAACACGATAAATATCCGTTTCTAAATATTTTAGGGGTAATTCTGATACCTCATTATGTTTTATATCTGGAACTAATAAATTGTTTTTATCTTCTTCTATAATTTTTACATAATTACTATACAATACAGGACACTCAGCCTTTAACAAAGCCACTACATTAGGATACACTATTTTATTAACCATATCAGATGCCCGATATCCTGTAATTTTCATATCATTTGGATTGATATACACATGATTAAAAAAATCAATATCTATAATGCATCCATGAATATTTCCACTACCACCAATTTTTTTAATTTTCTCTGCGATTTTTTCTTGATAACGTGTATATTTATCTAAAGGTTCCTTGATGATTTTAATCACTCGATCCATGTTACTAAAGAAATATTGTATATCATTTATCCGTAATTTCTTTAATGCTCCACCATTCAAAATACATAATTGATTCTTCTTTGATTTATGAATAAAGCAATAATAATTATTTTTCTTCAGCATATAAAGTACATAAATATCCCTTGTAAAGGTCATTTGAATATTCTTTCCATGCATAAAATCTTGATATTCTTGACTTGTAATTTTATAAATCCCATCTTTATAACTCGAAAAGCAATCATAGTCATTATCTATCAAGAAATTCTTTAAATGTACATCCTGATTATTATATCCAATTTGATTATCCGCATATATTCTTTGTTCTCCGTCATCAAAAAATATATTTTTGTGCGTATGACCACTTACGTATACAAACTTGCCATGGTAATCACTATTCATTGACCAGTCCTCTTTAGGCATATGAGTCAATATGATAGTATTCTTATCATTAAGAATATTGATCAACTTATTATATAAACTTTCAAATTTTTTACTTTCCTTAATTTCTACAGTTCTATCAATCGTGTTTCTATATAATCCGATATTGGCATTAAACTTCTCATTATATCCAGAGAATCCAATTCCACCAAATATAACTAATCTTGCCCATCGAAGCATTTCTGAAATATCAGTATTCCTCATTTGGCATAGCTCATTATAGGATATAATTTTCGCATCAGCATGCTCATTTCTATAAAATAATTCATTATGTAATAAATACATATTATTTTCTTTTAATAGTTTTCTATATTTTTCTACAATTTTGTCCAATGTGAAATTTGGGAATTCCCACAGTTCATGATTACCAAGAATAAATATGAACTGTTTCCCCATGTGTTTATCAACTATATTTTTTCTTAACATCCTTACAAATAATTCGAATACAGAAAATTCTGCGGAGACGTCTCCTCCAATAAGTGTTAGTTCACTACTTTCACACAATATTCTATCAATAATTTTTTGCACTAAATAAATAACGTCTTCCTTTGATCTGCACTTCGCATCCATAATTTTATGCATCAAATGTAAATCCGAAATATAACTAATTCTTCTGCTTTTACCTAAATAGAAATTCTCAGTTCCTATAAACTCATCTCTCGATGTCTGTAGTATTAACGCTGTATCCTTTTCATTTTTCACAACCTCAGAGAAATCTCTAATAACATTCTTATTATATTTAAATTCATCATATGGAATTTTAAATTTATCACAAAGTTCACTAGTCATCTGGGCATCATGTAAATTTAAATTCGATATATCATTCAAGTATTTTAATCCAATACATAAAATAAGATTGGCATTTGATAAATTTCCTTTGAGAAAATATACAAAATCAAAGAAATATTTAAATTTATGGGTTCTTTCTTTAACCACTTGTTTGGCAGTATTATACCAAGTTTGTTCAATCCAGAAATATCCATCTTTATATATCTTATTTATTTTGTAACTTACATTTTTGTTTTTCATCGGTAGTTTTGTTGTTATATCTATTTTATATTTATCAAATTCTTCATTCAACTCAAATGCATTTGATAAATCACAATTTCTCAAATCTCCATTTCTATAGTTAATAAAATCATTAAATTTTTCAAAAGCGCGGCATATATAAATCGGATATTCCTTTTCTAAACGTTGTCCACTATTACTATTTGTATATCTACTAATACATGTTATTTCATAATAATAGTGTGTAAAATTGTCAAAAATGCATTTAACATCTTTTTCAATGTTATTATCATTGATATCTTTTACAAATTCTTTTAATTGCTTTTTATGTTTTGCATTAGTGACTTCCGTACCCTGAGAATAATTATATTCTGCAATCACATCCTTAGGGTCAAAAATAAAGCATAATCCTTGAACTGTATTAAAATCAATATAACAGTCATCCGATAAATACTTCATAAGTATTCTCATTTTTGACTTACTATATTGGTTGCAATAAGCATATTGATAAAAGAAAAAGTAAATCAACAGGTTCTGAGACAATGCTGTTTTTTCATATTCTTTACATACAACTTTCAACTCATCGTAATTAGTGCAATCATTGAAGGTATTTATCCATTGTTTAACTTCTCTTTTATTTTTTTCACATCTGTTATATTCATCAATATCTCTTTGTAATACAAGCTCCGCATAATCATCAATCGTTTCAGTTTGAAAGCATATCTTACTTTTTAGTTTTTCTATATTTAAGTGATATTTCTTCAAAATATCTTTCGGAAATTTATATTGATAGTAACAAGCGTTATCGTACACATCACCATCTAAAAAGTTATAAAATTCTTCAAATGAACCAAACAATTTTTCATCTTGATGAAGTTCATCTCCATTGTCGCCTGTATTTTCCCATTCTTCGACAAAGAACACTTGTCTGATAACATCAAATCCGCGTCTACCAGATCTTCTTAAATTGAGTTTTCTTTCTTCTCTAATAATATCCATATTCTGTTGATATTCAAATGGAATTTCATTTATTGATAATTCACTATATTTCAATTTTCCTATGATGCTTTCAATTTCTTTTCTCTTATCACATTTTTCATTTAATAATATATCTGAACTTGATTGCTTTTTCAAATTGAAACACCTCTTTTAGATCATACTCGTCAAATTGTTCGCTTACATTTATATTATACACTAACCTGTCCCGTAACATAAAGAGGATTTATCCATAAAAATAGCGCATTACATTCATTTTCCTGCTTATGTATAATGCGCTATTAATATCATATGCTTTTATTTCCTGCTCTCAGCCAGTTCCCCCAGCTTCCCAAGCAATTCCTTTGCCTTCTCCATCATCGGCTCGCAATCCTTATGCTTCTTTCCCTTATCCTGATAGAATAACACTGGCTTTTCGCCCTGTGCGAAGCGAAGAGCGGTCTTGTACTCGGCGATGAGGGCCGGGATCCCGGTGACATCGAGCTTTGCCTTCGGGTAGAGTTCGATGCGGATCTCCTGGGTGTTGATATCCACCTCGGTCACGTAGGCGCGGTGGGCCAGGGCTTTTAATTCCGCTACACGCAGCAGGTTATCCACGGATTTCGGAATATCGCCGAAGCGGTCGATCAGCTCATCCTGCATATCCATATACTCGTCATCCGTCTCGATGGCGGAAATTCTCTTGTATACATCAAGTTTCAGATACTCATTCTTGATATATCCGTCCGGAATAAATGCGTCGATATCGCAATCCACCACGGTCTCAAAGGTCTCTTCCTCTTCCTGTCCGCCCTTTAAGGCAATAACAGCCTCGTTGAGCATCTTGCAGTAAAGGTCATATCCGACTGCCTCCATGTGTCCATGCTGTTCCGCTCCGAGAATATTTCCCGCGCCGCGGATCTCAAGATCACGCATCGCGATCTTGATCCCGGATCCCAGCTCCGTGAACTCCCGGATCGCCTGAAGACGTTTTTCCGCATCCTCCTTTAACATCTTATCCCGTTTATACATCAGGAACGCATAGGAGGTACGGTTCGACCGTCCGATCCGTCCCCGGATCTGGTAGAGCTGGGAAAGTCCCAGACGGTCCGCGTCCTGAATGATCATCGTGTTGGCATTCGGAATGTCCAGCCCCGTCTCGATAATCGTTGTAGACACGAGCACATCAATATCGCCGTTGATGAAATCCAGCATGATCTTCTCAAGCTGATGCTCATTCATCTGTCCATGGGCAAAAGCCACATTTGCGTCGGGCACGAGAGACGCCACATGGTTTGCCACCTCGTCGATGTTATTGACACGGTTGTATACATAGTACACCTGCCCGCCGCGTCCTAATTCTCTGTGGATCGCCTCACGGATCATCTCATCGTTGTACTCCATGACATAGGTCTGGATCGGAACACGGTCCACCGGCGGCTCCTCTAGAACGCTCATGTCACGGATCCCGATAAGGCTCATATGCAGAGTCCGCGGGATCGGCGTCGCTGTCAGGGTCAGAACGTCCACGTTCTGCTTCATCTGCTTGATCTTCTCTTTGTGGGTCACACCGAACCGCTGCTCCTCATCGACGATCAGAAGTCCAAGGTTCTTAAACTGTACGTCCTTCGACAGGACTCTGTGTGTGCCGACAATAATATCCACATACCCCTTTTTCAGTCCTTCTACTGTCTTCTTCATCTCCCCCGGTGTCCGGAAGCGCGACATCATGTCCACCCGCACCGGAAAATCCTTCATTCTCTGGACAAAGGTATTGTAGATCTGCTGCGCGAGGATCGTTGTCGGGACCAGATAGACCACCTGCTTTTCTTCCTGTACGGCTTTAAAAGCTGCCCGAAGCGCGATCTCTGTCTTTCCGTAGCCCACATCCCCGCAGATCAGGCGGTCCATGATCTTCTTGCTCTCCATGTCCCGCTTCGTATCGTCGATGGCGGTGAGTTGGTCGTCCGTCTCATCATAGGGGAACATCTCTTCAAATTCCTTCTGCCACACCGTATCCGGTCCATACTGGAAGCCCTCCGCGTCCTGGCGCGCCGCATAGAGCTCCACAAGCTCCTTCGCGATCTCCCGGACTGCCGTGCGGACCTTTGTCTTCGTCTTCGTCCACTCGGTTCCGCCAAGCTTATTTAACTTCGGAACCTTCGCGTCGGCCCCCGCATACTTCTGGATCCCCTCCAGACGGGTCGCCGGAAGATAGAGGTTTCCGCCGTCACCGTACTCGACCTTGATATAATCCTTGATGACATGATCCTGCTCGATCTTCTCGATTCCCTTGTAGATACCGAGACCATGGCTCTCATGCACCACGTAGTCGCCGACGGAAAGTTCGGAGAAGCTGCTGATCTTCTTTCCCTCGTAATTGTACTTTTTCCGCTTCTTCTTCCGTTTTTCCACGCCAAACATATCGCCCTCGGTGATGACGACGAACTTGATCAACGGATACTCAAAGCCCTTGTGGAGCTTTCCGTAGGTGACCATGATCTCCCCGGGAGCCACCGGGCGCCCCGCATCCTCCGGGCAGAAGGCGCGAAGGTCATACTCTCTTAAGTCCCCAGCAAGGCGGCTCGCCCTGGTTCTCGACGCGGAAAGGAGAACGACGCGGTAGCCGTCCTTTTTCCATTTTGTGAGATCCTTGATCAGGATCTCGAAGCTGTTCTGATAGGAGTTTAAATTTTTACCGGTCAGGCTGTATTTTGCCTTCGGGGTCATTCCCGGAAGACGCTGGTCGAGACCTGTCATGAAGATCGAGTAAGGCGTATGACACTCCGCTAGCACTGTCTTTGAAGCGAATAAGAGGTCCGCCTGCCCCGGCAGAATATAGCCCTGCTCCAGACGGTGGGACATGCTCTCACGGAACTCCGTCTCCACGGTCTCCGCTTTTTCCTTCATGCGCTGGGGCTCGTCTAAGATCAACGCGAGACCAGCTGCCTGTTTCTTTTCGGATGCTTTTCCGGCTGCCCCAGAAGACACCAAAGTGACCTTAGCGCCCACTTCTTTCATATAGTCAAGAAATGAAACCGTATCCCTACAGAAATACCGAATATACGCGTCCAGCGTCTGAACATCAAAGCCCTCTTTTAAGGATTCTACAAGCTCCCCGACAGCCCGCCGGATCCGCTGTGCCTCCTCCGGCTTTTTCTGGTCCCGGAACGCTTTTTCCTGCTTTTTCTCGTCGGCTTCCAGACGCAAAATTCCCTCTTCGATATGTTCCTTCGTGAGGATCAACTCCGCCGCCGGATAGATCGTAACTTCGTCCATCTGCTGGATCGACCGCTGGCTCTCGGCATCAAAGGAACGGATGGAATCCACCTCGTCGCCCCAGAGCTCGATCCGGACCGGAACCTCCTCCGTCAGTGGGAACACATCTAAAATTCCGCCTCGGACAGAAAACTGTCCCATGCCATCCACCTGTCCCATGCGCTCATAGCCCATGCCGCCCATGCCGGTGAGAAGATGCTTGATCTCCTCCATATCAAGTGTCTGCCCCACCATGATATTCAGGCAGCTTTCTTTGATCCTGGAAAGCGGCAGAAGATGGTCCATCAGACCATCCACCGTTGTCACAACAACTCCGCCTTCATCTTCCAACAGATGCTTAAACACCTGCATTCTCTGTCTTGTCAGAAGATTTCCGTGGATATCCGAGCTGTAAAACAGAAGATCCCTTGCCGGATACAGCCAGGTATTCGGCTCAAAATAGCTGAAATCATCGAAGATCTCCTTCGCGCGGGTATCGTCATAGGTCACAACGAGCCGCCACGGATTGTCCTTTGAGAGTTCATGCATCACATGGACTTTCTGGGAATCCGTCACGCCGCTGATCTGGACCGGGCCTTTCCCCTTGTCCAGATCCTGCTTCATATCGGTATACTCCGCCAGATCTACGAGCGGATTTGCAAAAACTTCAGCCATGGTTCCTCCTGTTTTTTGTTAGCTCTGAATATTTCGAATTGCAGATTTTTTTGAAATAATTTTAATTATCAAGTAAATACCTTGCAGCGTCATACTCAACAATGATCCATGCAGGATTTTACCTGTAAAATACTATTTCTCTTCCTTTTTGCGGTTATGATCATTCATCGCCTGCGCGATCCCCACGTTTACGATCTCGCACACCGCGTCCGCCGCTTCCTTCACCGCGTCATCCATCGTCGCCTGTTCTTCCTTTGAGAAATGCCCCAGCACATAGTCCGCGAGGTCCATTCGGGACGGCTTCTCACCGACTCCGACCTTCACCCTCGGAAATTCCTGTGTCCCAAGATGAGCGATGATACTCTTGATTCCGTTATGTCCGCCCGCGCTTCCCTTGGCGCGAATCCGTAACTGTCCCGGTGCCAAGCTGATATCGTCGTACACGATCAAGATATCCTCCGGATCTACCTTATAATAATCTGCCGCCGCGCGGATACTCTCCCCACTGGAGTTCATATACGTCTGCGGCTTCATGAGGATCACTTTCTCCCCGCCGATGACGCCTTTCCCACAGAGCGCCTTGTGCTTCTTCTCAGAGATATCTACCCCAATCTTCTCCGCGAGGGCATCCATGACCATAAAGCCCGCATTATGTCTTGTATTTTCATATTCCTTTCCCGGGTTTCCGAGACCTGCAATAATTAACATTTTTATCTCCTTTTCGAATTTCCGCTGGCCGCCAGGTATTCCCTTCCGCGGTCAATGCAGAATCTTATTTTTCAAAACCGCAACGCATTTAAGGGGCCTTTTTCCAAAGTCCCCTGATTTCTACATTTTATCAGTTTTGAACGTCCAGTGCAAGGGGCAGTTATGACAAGAATCTGCCGCCAGCAGCTCCATCATGACACCCATTCAGTCCATGATCACAGCCGTTAGCGGCAGATTCTTTTATATCCTATACTCGTTTTTCATACTCCGGCAGATACCCCCTGATGTACCGTCCGAATCGTGCGGAATTTGCGCTTTTGCGCTCCTCCCTTATGTATTCCGCGTCATGGAATGCATCTACCAATACCTTACTATATTTTAACCGTTAATTCAATACTTTTTTGCTGAATACATATCCAGAGTTTATTTGTTACTGTACACGGGTAGGAATTTTCTGAACTGAAAATTCCGTACAATACAGTGATGGTAGTGGATTTTGCCGATTCGGAATGCGAAGCATCGGCAAAATCAGTTACTGTTTGCGCAAAGCGTGAACAGTAACGTTTATTCTTTCTCCAGGATCGTATATTTCCGCTCCATCCGGACCGGGTGCATACTCTCCTTGGTCCGTCTCAGATTCTCGAGTCCCATATCGTCTTCCCGGTTCACAAAACCGGTCTTCGGATAGGAATGAAGCAGAAACTCTTTCTCCAGATAGTTATATAATCCGCGGAGCTCCGTGTTTGCTTTTTCCACATGAGTCACCGTCATGTCCATCTTCCGGCATTCCGTTCCCATAGAAAAGGCCTCCAGAATCCCGCCTACCCGGACACCTGCGATCGTAATATCTGCCTCCCTGCAGAGCCGGATCGCTTCCCGGATTCCGGTCTCCTCACTCTCCAGACGATTTAACGCATCATCACTCTCCTTTTTCGATGACCAGTGGTCGAGGAACTCCAGAATCTCGGGCTCATCTTCCGGGCCCAGAAGAACAAACTCCGCCTTCTCCCCGTAATCCCGCAGAAATCTTGAGATCCTGTTTTTCATTTTCGAATATTTCCGCCCAGGGAGCAGACGCATCTCATCCCCGGAATAAATATAGTCAAAACTGTCCCTGTCCTCCACGACCTCATAGCGGGATGGATCGGGATCGATTGCCGCAAGTGCTTCCTCATCCACCAGATACATATGCATCTTAACGCCGATTTCTGTAAAATGATCCTGAAGCCGGCGAAAATTCTCCCGCATATACTCGATTTTACAGACTGGAAGCATCGTCGCCTGATCATCATAGTCGATCTTCTGAATCCAGAGGATACCCCGCTCATCTGCAAAATATTTTGTCTCATAATATGGACGCCACAGCAGATGATATGCCAGATGTGACTCTGCACAGCCGGTAGGTCTCAGGGAAAAGTATGATTTTAATTCAATCAGCCTCTCCCCTGTAAGTGTTTCAAATTTTATCATGATCCGGAAACCTCCCCAGAGCCAACCTTTTCACCAAAGATAACGAAGATCACTGCCGCCGCAAGGATCACGGCTCCGGCGATCGTAAGTCCCCATGTGACTCCATTTACATAAATAATACCAAAGATGAACGATCCGAATACCTGAGACATATTCTCGAACAGGCTGTAGACACCCATTGCCTTATCATATCCATAACGCTGTACTTCCTTCATATCCGTATAGTAAGTGGACTGTGCCGGAAGTCCATAGCTGTCCGAAACTCCCAGAAGGATCAGCAGAACGATCAATGTCGGAATTCCCGGCCATACCGCATAGAGCAGGAAGGCACCGGCATATAAGACTGCCGCAAGGGCCAGAGATCCTTTCTGACCAATTCTGTGTGTCAACTGCTTCGTCAGGAAATTGCCGAGGCAGATAATACAGATTCCATTGATCAGGTAAGAGTATCCGATATTCGTCTCTGACATGCCAAGTTCCTCTCCAAGGAGCGGATAGAGATACGCCAGGAAATATCCACCCGCAACGACCGGGATCACGATTCCGGTAAAGTAGAGAAGTACATGAGGTGACAAAAGGAACTTAGCGGTGGACATACTTCCCTGAAGGTTTTCCGCTGATGCTGCCGCTTCCGTCTCCAGAATACCGGAGATTTTCTCCTCCCCGCTGCCGTCAAAAATATACAGTGCGCTGAATAAAAGGGACAGTATGCTCATGATTCCAACGATCATGAGAGCAGACCGGTAATTCATCCAGTTGATCAGAAACGCGCCGAATACAACGCCGCAGTTCACTCCACTCAAGGATGCCGCCGTATATCCGGTAAATCCCTCGCTCTTTTCCTCCGGATCTTTCTCCGCGATCATGACCTGAATGATCAGAAGAAGGAATCCCCATCCTGCTCCCATCACACCATTTCCGATAATAAATGAGGTGATCGTCGGAACCACCGCACGCATGCAGAGTCCGGCAACAAATAGAATACTTCCAAACAGAGCCGTTTTTCTTCTTCCGATGCTGCGAAGGACCGCGGAACCTCCGAAGGATGTCAATGCACCAAATAATACCTCAGCCGACAATGCGATCGAGACAAGAAACGCCGGCGACAATCCGAATACAGACTCCGTCTCCGCCTGTTTCATAATATAGATCGGCAGGAATGCCTTCGGAATATTGGTGACGAAAAAGATCAGAAATACCTGAATCCGCAGCATGGAGGCTGGAATACAGGTCTTATCGCCGCCTGCCGCCAGAGCCGCTCTCCTCTTTTCCTGCCCCTGTCCAAAGATCAGAAGTTCCGACACAATGAGGATCATGGTAACCGCCAGAACCGCCGCACTCGTCATGACCTCCCGGACCATTTTCCAGTTGTCCTGCTGGAAGTTATACAGATCTGTTCCGACTTCCATGATTCCCACAGCCTCACCGTTAGAGTTCAGGATCGGGGAATTTGTAAATATGAAACTTCCTTCGCTGCTGGAAAGTCCCATATATGTCATTTGTTCGTTCGTCTCAAGAATATGCTGCTCGTCCGATCCCTCAAACGGCCAGTCATACGGGTAAATTGCTCCGACGTAATCCTCAATGGAGTATGTGGAGGTGATCATTCCATCCTGGATCCGGTAGATCACGCAGTAGAGATCATTGATCTGCATGTTCCCGGAGGCAAAGATCGACCGTGCGATGGAACGGATCGTCTGATAGTCCTCGCCCTCATAATCCTGAATCGAATGGATCCTCTCAAGTTTATCCCCCGGGATCAGCTGGGCAGCAAGACCGGAAACACTGGTCGTTCTTCCTGTAATTTCCTCCGTCATACGGGCCGTCCAGTCTTTCAGAACGATCATGGTAAAGAGTGCTGTGAGGATTGCTGTTCCCGCCAGCATTCCCGCCACAATATGTATAAACTGGTCTTTACTCCTGAATACACGGTAAATGCCATAGATGAACAGGACCACACAGCCCAGAACGCAGATCGCAGCACCAGCCCATACAGCGCAGACCTGCATCTTTAAAGCTCCTGTCAGTGGGAACTCCGTCAGATATTCTGCTTCTGCTCCCAGATCTCCGACGATCACACCGTACGTATCCGTGGTTGCCAGACGATCTCCCATATCAAAATTATAATAAATCGGACTTTCTCTTAGTCCATCCTCACTCAGTTCCTGTGGAGCTGCACTTCCTGTTGTATTCATGACAAGAACTGCATCCGTCTCATTCTCCACCCGGTAAATTCCTCTGGTACCGATGTCCGCGAAATATAATTTTCCATCCAGGGAGTAATCTATATACCATGGAATCTGGAGCTTATTATCGTCCGCTGAATAAACTTTCCGGAATGAGCCGTTCTCCTGTTCCTCATAGATTTCTCCTGATTTTGTCAGATACGCACAGAAACCGGTTGCCGGGTTGATGGCAAAGTCCACAAGATACTGTTCTGCCTCTTCATATGGAAAATGGCGCAACTCACCGTCCTGACTCATAATGGAAAATCCATCTCCGCTAAACTGGAACCAGACGATCTTTCCATCCAGTCCATCAATCCTGTTGATCGCATTCTTGTAGACGCGCTCGTTTTCGTCGTACCGGATATCAGACACAACCTGAACCATCTTCCCGTTTCTGTCGTACTTTAAGATCCGTTCCTGCTCCATCTTCCGGCTTCCGGTACGCCGGACATCCAGAAGATAGATGCTGCCATCCTCTCCAGAATACATCTGCTTCGCATCATAAAATCCATTCTGGCTTCTCGTTCCATTTAAAACAAACTCGATCTGCCGGTCCTGATTGATCCGGTAGATCCTGTTTCCTGACTTGTCCGCCACCAAAAGGGATTGATCTTCACAAGTGATCACACGGTATACAGTATCCGCCATCACTGGGTGAAACGGATTGATCTCCAGCAGTTTCCGATTCCACCACACTACAGTCATCAGAACCAGCAGGAGAAGGATTCCGGCTTTCCATCTTTTTTTCATATTCATCCCATCCTTTCCACCGACACCTGATATCTCGTTTTCAGATAATATGGTGCCAGTCTCCTCTTGTAGTTTCTGAGTCCTTCCACTCCCATATCCTCAGTATAATTGATATACCTCACATGTTCCGGAAGCTCTTTCAGCAATTCTGTCTGCAGGTACTCATCTAACCCCCGGTAACCCCGACAGTTCTTTTTAAACAGGAATACAAAGGTATCCCCCTGTATGATCCCCGCCGCGTAACCGATGTCCTCTCCGTTCGAGCTCACAATGATCCCATACGTACCTTTCGGATCTGATGCCTCCAGAAAATTTGCTATCGTATCTTTCAGGCATCCATTTGTACAGGATGGACACTGATGATAACGGCAAAATGCCCGGTTCACGATATCCCTGCAGGACGAAACATCCAGGATCTCTGTATGCCGGACCGATGGCCGGTAATTTCTGATAAAATATCGTTTATTGTAGCGCTCTCCCGGCTTTTCAAAGGCTTGTTCCAGTTCCTCCCGCCGATAGATATAATCGCTGTAGGCTTCATTCGATGAAATCCTGACCCGGTATCCGGAAAGTCCGCGATACCAGAATATCTCTTCCTCCCTGACATCCCGAAACAGGAGTTCCTCTCCGTCTTTCCGGCTCTCCCCATACAGCTTGTCTATCAGTCTCTGAAACGATTCTCCACTATACATTCCCAGAGGCATATAGAGATAGGATTTCTTCTCTATCCGGTCATAGATTCTGATACAGAGATAATCCTCTTCGATTCGGTATTCCGCTGCACAGACATCCTGCCACGCCAGAATACTTTCCACGGATATCGTGGACGGAAAAATCCCGCCCATTCTGCTGGCCCGTTTTTCATATTCTTTTTTTACGGAATTTGTAAACACACAATACCCCGACATTTTCTTTCTTCCATCAGAAATCCTCGATATACACGTTGATCTCCGATGTATCCTCCTTCATATAATACTTGTTGCAAAGATACAGGTATTCCCTCGCCGCGTAATCACCCTGGGAAACCTTTAATACCTCAACAAAACATCTTCTCGCCTCATAAAAGCGTTTTGCCATAAAATGCTTCACACCGTCCTCGAAGCTCTGTTTTGTATATTCCTTGATCTCCCGCAAAGCCTCATCGTCCCCATCATAAACATCATAGATCTTCTCCAGGGAATCCGTTGCGCTGACATGGATCATTCCGAGGATCCTCGCGTGATATCGGCTGTCAAAATTCGGGATCCGGCCGACTGCCGTTCCTGTCACAAGAATTCTTGCCTTATATTTTCCGGCAACCTTTCTCAGATAATCGACCATGGAGATCTGTTCCGACAACGTAACCTCTGAAAGTCTCCGGTCATGTCCGACGATTCCTACCATCTGGCTCCCAATGGAGATGGCAAACGCCAGCTCTATGTCCGCAAATTCAGGCATGCGTCCTGCCTTTTTTTCTTCATTTAGTTTCTGGCAGATACTGATGGCACTGTCCAGGGCATTCTTGCCGACTTTTGTATAGATTGCGCTGAGTCCCCCGTTAAAGTAGGAATCTACTACGCCGTCCTTTTCCATAATAACCGGCACACTGAGCTGATACACACGGTTCAAAAAACCAAACAGTTTCCCGGCATCCATCTGTCTCGTTTTTTCTTCAAAATTGTTGATCTGCATCCGCAGAACCTCAAGGGGAACCGTGCGGTTATCCCCAAGATTGATCTCTTTAATGCTCTTTTTCCCCAAAATCTCAAAGATTGCTGACGGAACAAACTTATAATAACCATCATTCAGATCCATGATCTCCTGAATATGGGCTCCGATGTTAAAGGACATTCTGTTGAATACTTCCGATATCTCCCCAATCTCATCCCGGCTCTTAATTGGTACCTGTACACCGAGTTCCCCGTCTGCCATCTTTTCTACACCGTTTTTCAGGATACGCACCGGTGAGATAATACTGCTGTTCACGAGTACGAGGAGTACCAGAAAACATCCCGTTATCAGCAGTGCCATCATAACCAGCAGATTCTTGAGGCTGTACTTTAAGAAGGTCTGGATCTCATCCATCGTAAAGTCCACGCCAACGACAGCTACCGGTGTTCCCGTATGATCTTTTACCGGCACATATGCCGATGCCAGATATCCTAACTGAGTCATGGTCGGCTCCAGATCGCTGTTTGGCTCTCCGGTGGCCATCGCTTCCTTTGCCAGCTTAAAGTTCTCATTCCAGTCACCCCGGTCTCCAAGCTTTGCCAGATAATTTGTCTCGTTTGCCGCCGCCGCATCAAACAGATAAACCGTTGAATCCTCGGAGACCGGCTTCACTACATAGAGATACAGCACTCCGGACTGTTCCTTGATATTGTCCAGAATTGCTTCCAGCCGGTCATATTCTTCATCTCTTTCCCGTGTAATGCTGTATCGGACCAGCTCGTCTCCGTCCAGATAAGATGCCGCAAGCTTTGCGATCGTCACTGCTTCACTGGCGTACCGTTTCATCATGGAGCTGCGGTATGTACGGTATGTCACTGCGCCCACCGAAAACATGATGATCACAGCAAAAAGCAGAAACAACACTGCAAATTTTGCCCGAAGGCCAAAGATCCGTTTCTTCATAATCTGCTCACTTCCTAAGTTTTAAGGTATCTGTATGTTTGTCGTTCCCGGGTTCGTGATCTGGATCACGCCGCCATAAGCGCAGATGGCCTTCGAACTCTGGTTCAACGCCGGCGTATTTCCGACGAGAACTGTCGGTGACCCCGGTGACCACGGCGCCGGGATCACCGGAATGCATGGCATCGGAGTTAAGACTCCGAATGCCGCAGCCGTCGCCGCTGCCACAGCCGGATTCGCCATGGACTGACACATTCCGAAGGGCATAACATTTTTCATCGGCACGTGATCCATGATCGTCGCCACCGGCATGGACGATACCGTCTTTTTTTCCGGCGTCACCATAAGAGTGGACGGTGCCATTCCAAATGAGCAGGTACACATAGCACCTCCAAGTACACAAAATCCCATTTCTTACCTCCACCCGGCTTCCAGTTCATGTCCGACAGCCGCCATAATGACCTCGGTCGGCGTTCCCTCGATCCGGCTTGCCAGAAGTCCCTCTGCCATCTGCGCATATTTGACGAGATTTAACAGGATCTCACCCACGACGCCTTCATCAGGGAGAGCTTCCTTTTCCATCGCCATCACATAACGGTAATCAACTCTTGCCTCATGCCCACTTGCCCCCGGCACATAGGAAAAGCTGCCTATCAGTGTCAGCATATTCAGTTGATTCACAAAAACGATCAGCTCACCCGCCGGGATCCTGTCTATTTTTAATGGGATCTGAAGATAGATCTGAAGATACTTTGTAAATTCGGAATCCTCATCCGGGAGATCGATATATGTAAACACCGCTCTCTCGTCGCAGTCTTCCTCCACAGGAAGGACCGCTGCCAGAGATGGATAGTCTGTTTCCTCTCCGATCAGTTCCGTCTCCCACTCCAGATCGTCCAGGAGCTCTTGCAAGCTCCTCAGATCCCGCAGTTTTAAATCATGTTTCATTGATTCCCGCTCCTCTTTACTTTCCGGCTCCGAAGGCCTCTGCCATCGCTTCAATCAGTTTTTCCTTGCTCGGAGCCCCGATCAGTTCCGGCATGTCAACTCCCATTCCTACCAGCATATTTTCTGCGTAGTCATAACTCTCCGCCGCTTTCCGGATGCTGCCCGGATCGGCCTTATTGAGGTCGATCTTTCCTTCCCCATCCAGATAACCGGAGACTTCCGCCATATTGTCGTAAATATGTTCCGCGTATTTATTCCGGAATACCTTCTTGTTCTCCTTTGATCTGGCATGTCCGAAGACACTTTTCCCATACTCAAAGGCCTTGCTTCCCACAAACTTTCCGCCGCTGACAATGCTGTTTCCAAGCTTGATCGACGCAGAAACGATATCACCGGTTCCCGGGAAGAATTTTGCGATATTGGCCGCTACATCCACACCCTGCTGGGCCAGCGCGATCGTCGCATCTTTTTTCTTGTTTTTGTTCTTATAGATTACTTCCTTCAGCTCATCGTACTGTTCCACCGACTCCGCTTCTTTTGCCATGTAATAAAGATGCTTTCCGCCGTCTTTTTTTGAATCTGCCGCCTGTCTCATCGTATCTCTGGCGTCACTGCCTCCTCCGATCAGACCGCGTTTCTCTCTTTTTCCCAGTTTCTTTGCATCAAGCTTCACCGCTCCGCTTTTGTCTTCTCCGACAAAGCTGTACAGCCCCTTCAGCTCCGGATCGTTCGCATACTTTTTCTTTCGTTTTAACATCCGCTCCTTCAGGAGTTTTTTCTGTTTCCTGAGTTTTGAGATTCTCCGCTGGCTCATGACAAATTTGTAGCCCTCACTGAAAAATGTGATTCCATTTTTAATCAAACCGATGATCGCCCCGATAAACGGGAAAGTCGAGAGTAGTTCCGCAATCTTTCCCGCCGCGCTGGCCAGAATGGAAGCGCCTTTTGTCACGATTCCAACGAACTTGTCAAGGATGTTTTCGCTGCTGCTCTTATTTAAGTCCTTGATGAAGAAGATCGCATCTTTCACCAGCATCGCCGCGTCCTTCATCATGCCGAAAACTCCATCCATAGGTTCTGATTCATCCTTGGCATCTGAGATTGCCTTCGCTACCTCCTCCACATTTTCCCTGATCTCTCCGGCCTGCTCTTTCGCCTCCATTCCTGTTTTCAGCGATTCTTTATCCTCATCGCTGAGCAGGGACTCGCTCAGACTTGTCAGCTCCTCCTTCATCTTTCCAAAGAATCCATCTGCTTTTTCCTGATAGCCCGGATTGTCCTCAAATAAGCGGACCCGCCGGATCAGCTGCAGCATTGGCTTATCTTTTCTCATTGTCCGGAATCGGTCAATCAGGCTGTTCTTCTTCGCAAGCTTTGGATCTTTTTCGATCTCCTCTTTTCTCTTTTCGACCGAGGTCAGCAGTTCGCTGTACAGTCGTTTTGCCGTGTCGATTCTGGACATCGCCGACTCATAATATTCCTGCGCCTCCGCCTTTTTTTCCTCGTTTCCGGTATCTTCCATCATCCGTTCATGACAGTTGACCGTTCCTTCCTCTAAAAGGGACATTTCATAGAATTTCACATTTGATGCCTGTCGGATCTTATCCAGCTTTTTTATACTGTAGACAGAAGAAAGAGATTCCTCTGTAAACGCAAACCGGTTCGAGTATTCACGTGCCCGTTCACTGCGCTCCTTCATATCCGTGTACCAGTCTGTCTGATTTTTCTTTACCGGCTGTGTGGTCTCCTGTTCTATCTGGGAAGGTGCTGTATCCTTTTCCTGCAAAGCTTCCTTTGCCTTTCCGGAAAACTCTGCTTTTTTCGCTGTGCGGACAGGATCTTCTTTTTTCTTCTTTTTAAATAATGGCATGGCTCGTATCCTCCTTTCGGTTCATCAGGCTGTAATATGGTCCAAAATCTTCCCGCTGAAGGTTTTTTCCTGACTTTTTCATCTCTTCTTTCAGACAGTTCAGGATCTGCTCCATCTCAACTTCTGTTCCTGCTGCCGCGGCCCGGAATGCAGCTGAGACAGCAATGTTCTTGATGCTGCTTCCCGAAAGTTCAAACTGTCCTGCCAGAAATTCGAAATCCACGTCCTCACTGACCGGAGTCTGCCTCGGATATACCTGACTCCAGATTTTCAGACGCCTTTTTGCATCCGGAAGCGGAAATTCGATCATAAAGCGGATCCTTCTCTTAAACGCCTCGTCAAAATTCTGAATATAGTTTGTCGCAAGGATCACGATCCCCTCATATTCTTCCATCTTCTGAAGAAGATAGGCAGTCTCGGCGTTCGCGTATTTATCCTGGGCATCCTTTGCCTCTGACCTTTTTCCAAACAATGCATCTGCTTCATCAAAAAACAGAATGCTCTGGCTCTTTTTCACCTCTTCAAAGATCTCCCCAAGGTTTTTTTCTGTCTCACCGATGTACTTTGACATGACACTGGAGAGATCTGCCTTATAAAGCTCCAGATGGAGTTCCCGCGCCAGAACCTGCGCTCCCATTGTCTTTCCTGTCCCCGGCGGCCCGTAGAACAGCATGGATACGCCTTTTCCGTAGACCATTTTTGAGGCAAATCCCCACTTTCCGTATACCTGATGGCTGTATTCGATCTGATCGCAGGCATTTCTTAACATCTGCTTTCTGTCCGGCGGAAGGATCAGGTCATCCCAGCCATATGCAGGTTCGATCTGCATGGCCCGTTCCCCGAGCCGGTGGCTTACCTGATGCCTGCATGCGCGGTACAGATCCTCCTCCTCTGCCCGTTTTCCTGTCCACTGTACCGACCGTGACGTCTCAGCGGCGGCAGACATGATCTGGCCCGGGTGGAATGTGAATTTTCCGGCAAGGATCTCGAGCCGTGCATGTTCTGTTTGAAATGTTTCCGGCATTGCCTCCGGGTGCTGTCTCAGCGCCTCCTCCCACAGAGTGATCCGCTCCCCAATATCCGGAGGCGAAATCTCCAGTTCCGTGACCGGAGCCGGGAATTCTTCCCGGCTGTAGGGCCATGTCTGATCTGCCAGCAGGATCACCTGGGGAAGATGCATAAGGATCTTTTCGACAACCCCAAGAGCCTGATACATTTTTCCATTCTGAAACAGGAGATGAAAGTTTCGTATGCAGAGTACCGCCCTACGGATCTGTGTTTCCCTTATCATCTCATCTAAAAGCTTTCCGGGATCGTTTCCATCAAGTTTTCCGATATCTGCCTCCAGACAGAATCTCCCAAGCTTTCTGCATGCATGACGGATCATAAAACGTCTCCCGGAACCCGGGTGTCCAAAGAGATACAGGATCTTCTTTTCTTCAGACACCGTTCCCAAAAGAGCAGCCGTCCGTTCCATCTGTTCTTCCCGGATCACCATCGGCTGTTCCTCCAGATCACTTCCGTCATAGAGCCGGCAGAATCCTTCCAGCTTTTCAGGCTCTGTTTCCGGTGATAAGAGAAATTGAAGGATTCTCGGATCCAGTCTCATCTCTGTTCTGCTCTCCCGGGAATTTCCCGTACCGAAAAAGAAATCGAAGGTTTCTTTTTCCTCAAGCATGTTCCGCATACATTCGATTCTCACCCTGCTGTCTGCCGTATAAAGACAGAGTCCAAGTTCCAAGGTTGGATATATCTTTTTGTAATTCTCCGGAATCTCCTGAAAAAGTTCTCCTGAGTTTCGATCCAGTTCCGCGGCCAACGCCAGACTGACACAGTGTTTCAGATATTTTCCGGCTTTTTGGATATGAAACAGATATTCCAGAGGGATGACCGTCCGTCTCCTGACTGACTGTTCTGCTTTGCGGTGCATCTCCTCAAAACTATGTTTTCCTCTTCGAAGGATCTGTGAAAGCTCCAGAATGCCTTCCCGGGACACTTCCGTATCCCGGATTCTTCCCTCCCCGGCAAACACAGATTGTTTTTTCCAATTCAGGTACTCACCGGCAAGGCTGCGGACATTTATCAACAGCTCCTGTACATATTCATCTGCGTTCATATATTGATCTGTCTCTCGCTCCATCCGGTCTCCCCCTTTCCTGGTCTTTCTCTATTCTGCCGGATTCCACTTATTCTGCTGCCCTGTGAAGATCTGCACCGACCGGACCTTCTCTCCTTCACGGATCCTGCATAAAATCTTTTTTTCATCCCTTGCTCTGATCTTTAACGGAATCGTAAAATTCCCGTCCCTGTCTGCCCGGGCCATGCTGCACTCATAAATCTTCGTTCCGGCTTTTTTGTAAGAATGCTTCAGTGCTTTTTCCAGCACGATCTTTCCACTACGGCTTTCCTGCTGTTTTACTTCAAAAAACTCACCGTTTTTTTCATCCTTGTCCAATATAAAGAATCTGCGTCCCTCCAGTTGTTTTTCGTACGGGTTAAAAAGCTCCATACTTTCAGGAAACTTTTCTGAATGGTAGTCGGAAAAAAGCCGCCACAGGCCGCTGCTCTCCTCCGCCGCAACCTCGATCACAGTTCCCGGTTCTGCACAGCCGGTCACACAGGTCGTCCCGGCCGGAAGCGGATAGTTTTTTCCCGGCCGCAGTCTTTTTTTCAGGATCACAGCCTTTCCATCCTGCATTCCCGCATCAAATTCCTCCGTCTCATACCGTTCTGAGCGGATCTCCACATGCACCGGCATCGGACAGTTTACAAACACATAAAACCCGTCTTCCTTCCGGAGTGGTCTGATCAGCCCGGAGGCCATGATCACGATAGAAGGATCTGATATCGGACGATCCGTGAAATCATCCCATAGTTCCAGTACCAGGGAGACCCTGTGCCGTACATGTTCTCCTCGTCCATTCATTGCTTCTCCTCCAGTCCGAAATCCACATCCATAACTCTCGCTGCTCTCCGGCTTCTCGTAGATTCGATCTCCACCGGAGCAGCCCTGTAAAACAGAGACAGCTTATAACCGGCATTTGGTACGCTGTAGATCCTCATCTTGTCTTCCAGCGTCAGATTCTGCATACTGATCTCCACATCCAGTTGTTTTCTCACTGTTTTTGGCTCCAGAGTCTCTCTGTCCAGACACGGATGATCCGCGAGGATCTGGATGATCCTTCCGAGGATCTTATGTTCCTCACCGGACCGGAACTTGATATCACCAGTGGAAGTCACCGTGATCATGTAATAAAGGTTTACATAACTTGGAGGATACTGAAGTTCTTCCGTTCCTCTTGCGATCATCGTGTTGACCCGCAGCTCCTCGCTCTCCCGGATATCATACAGATGGATTCCCACCATGTAATCCCCCCGGTCCGTCGGACTGCAAAGGCCCACCGCATCCGGATTCTGCAGCGTATCCGGAACGAGCTCTCTCCTTAAAAGTTTTACGATCGACATTCCGACATCCGCGATCAATGTGGATCTTCCCATTGCGTCCGCTCCTCTCTGTCTGTGAAACTGCTGTTATTTAATCCTCATAGCCCGGACCGATGCCCGTTCTCTTTGCCCTTCCAGGTATCTGTGCAGCTGTGCTCTCTGCCGCCGTTTCATTTTCCTCTGCGGTATTTCCTGCTTCCGCCGCCGTCTCCGGGGCGCTTTCACTTTCCACTGCTGCTGTCTCTGTTTCCGGTTCTTTCGCCGCTGTCTCCGGCTCTGTCGGGTTCTTCGCTGCATCCAATTCTGCTTTTGGTGTTAAGAGCACTCCGTTCCGGAATTCTCCTTCCGCCAGCACCTTACCCGTAGCCGCATCATACAGCACTCCAGATCCCGAATAGGAACCTAACTGGAAACGTCCCTCATACGTCTTTGCGCCATTTTTATCGTATTCCGTTCCGTCCCCATCATGGACATCTTCACGAAATCCACCCTCATAGACCAGTGCTTTCGTCTCAGGATCGTATTCCTTTCCGCTTCCCTCGCGTTTTCCTCTGAGGAATGTTCCCTCATAGATCAGGTTCTGCGTCACCGGATCATAAAGACGGCCATCGCCGTCATAAATTCCCTTCGAGAAATTTCCTTCATAAAGAATTGCTCCAGCTGCCGTATCATAGAGGATTCCCGTCCCGTCATAGAGGTCCTTCAGAAAGCTTCCTTCGTAGACCACACTTTCCGTTTCCGGATCATAGAGAGTTCCCTCTCCCTCTTTCATTCCTTCCGCAAAGGTTCCCTCATAGAGAAGCTTTTCATCCTGATAGATTTTTCCCTCTCCGTCATATTTTCCGGCTTTCCACTCACCGTCATAGATCATGTGTTCCTGTTCATACAGGCTTCCGTTTCCCTCGTACAAGCCATCGTGGAATTCTCCCTCATAGAGAAGCACTCCGTCCTGATACAGTTCTCCTTTTCCCTCGTAAATACCTCCGAGGAAATTTCCCTTATATAAGACTTCCGTTCCTTCGTAGAGCGTACCACTTCCCTCATACAGGCTCTCATGAAAATCACCTTCATAGATCAGCTCTCCGTCTGCGTACAGGCTGCCTTTTCCTTCATACTGACCGTTTGAAACCTCTCCGCGATATTGGATCTTTCCATTTTCATCGTAGAGAACCGTCTGGCCCGCGACGAACTCACCGTCCGCATAGGTACCCCAACTGTCTGCCCGGCCGGAATTTCCATACGCTTTTCCTTCACCCTGTGGGATTCCTCCCGCAAATGCACCCACATAGACCTTTTTTCCGTTGCGGTACAGGGTTCCCTGACCTTCATAGAGTCCTTTCACGAAGCTTCCCTCGTAGAGGATCATTCCCTTCTCCCCATAAAGAGTTCCCTCTCCGCTGTATCGTCCTGCCTCAAAGCTTCCTTCATAGATCAATGTGCCGTCTTTATCGTAAAGGCTTCCGCTTCCGCTGTACTTTCCAGCCGCAAATCCGCCTTCATATTCCAATGTCTCATCTTCGAAATAAAGGGATCCCTTTCCCTGATACTGATTCTGTGAAAATTCTCCCGTGTATTTTACGTTTCCATTCCCGTAAAACAGCGTTCCTCTCCCCTCGTACATCTCATTTTCGAACTGTCCTTTATAAAGGATGTTCCCGGCATAATCATACAAGGTGCCTGTTCCCGTAATTCTTCCGTCTGCTAATGGTCCTCTGTAGAGGATCACTCCGGTCTCAGGATCCGTCAGTTTCACTTTTCCTGTATATCCATACTGTTCCGCTGTGTTTACCGGGATCGTTTTCCATAGAAAACGGGCTGTGACTGCCGGATGGACAAATTTAAAATACAGGATCGGAAGCAGGATCGCCGCGATCAGGAGCGCCAGCAAAAGTTTCTTTGCCGCGTAGTATCTGCCGACCGGAAGATATTCCTCTAAAGACTCCGGCTTCTTTGAAACCGCTTTTTTTACCTCCGCCTGCACATCAGTGACCACTGTATTTACCAGCGTGTTCGGATTTGACAGCCTGCGGAACTTCAGGCGGAGAGCGGCAAACGGGCGCACGAGTGCCCGAAGGATCCTGCGCCACCCGTACTGCATCGTCTTTTTCCAGTCAAAATCATTTATAAAACGCATATGTTTTACTCTCCCGTCTGTCCCCCGGCATCCTGTCCTGCGGTCTCCCCAATTGTCAGTGTGCCGATTGCTTTATAATTCATTGCCTCCTCCGCCTTCTTTGACGGATAGCGGATCGTATAGACCAGATATCCCACGAGCGCTCCGATCACAAGTGCCAGAAGAAGGTATTTTAAACCGAGGACAAGTTTCTTTATCTTCTCCCACAACCGGAAACCAAAGCTTTTCGGTCTGATCTTTCCCGCCTCCTGAAGCGTCAGCGCCGCCCGGGCGGTAATGTCATATTCTCTCAATACAGCAGCAATTCCCGGAAATTTTTCCTTTTCTATTCTCTCAAAAAACTGCTCTAACGGCGGGCAGGAATGTTTTTCCAGCTCCTCCGGAAAGATTTTCTTTAAAACTCCGGTCAGACGTTCTATGACATCCCGGTCTGTAATACTGTCAAACCGGTCCAGCTCATGAAATCCGTAGGAAAAACGGATATCCCCATTCTTTCCTGCCAGAATATTTCCTTCCCCCAGCACTTCATACTGAAGATACGTTGGAAGATTCAGGATTACGATCCTTCTCAGAATATTACCGGCGATCATGACCCGTTCTTCAAAACCTGTATCCGATGAGAGCCGTTCGGAAAGTGTCATATAATCATAAAAGCGAAATACGATGTACAGCCTGCCCTCCCTCGGAAAATATCCCAGAAAATCATCGTATGGAGCATTTTCCTGCTGCGCAGCGAGAAATGGCAGGAATTTATGGATGTCCGCATCCTGTTTCAGGACCACAAGCATGCATTTTCCCTTTTCCGGGTGCTTTTCATCTCTTGCTATCAGGACATCCAGCCGTTCCCCGGATTCTGCCATCCGGAGAATCTCATAGTCGCTGTTCAATGTCTGTATCCGCATGGCTCCTCCTTTTCACATATTTCTTAAAGTTTCGTTTTACTCCCCATCGCGCACCACCACATAGATGGAGGCCCGGAGGTTTTCATATCTGGTGCTGGCTGCACTCACTTCAAAGATTCCCGGCACATTCGGAGCCGTATATTTTCCGTTTGGCTCGATGGTTCCACCGTTTTCTTCTCTGATGCTCCATGTCACCGGTGTCGGGGCGATTCCTCTGAATTCCGGCTCCAGAAAGAATGTCTCTCTGGTCTTCAGATACAGAATGTCCGGGCGGATCAAAAGCGCCGTCTCTTCCACATCATGGACCTTTTCCTTCGCATCCCGGATTGCTGTCCAGTTGACCCTGACGTACCGGTTCATAGTCGGCTCCACAAGCCGCAGCCCGATCCGGAAGGTTCCTGTCTTTGCGTCCGCCTTCGCAGCTAACTCTGCGCGGAACGGTACTTCATCCGTGAAGATCTCCGGGGAACCGTAGATCACGCTGTCCTCATCCCGCACACCGGTACAGGAGCCAAGGATGATCGTCACATTTCCGAGCCCCAGCTCATGGGAAATATCCCCGGAGAAAAATCTCTGTCCCGTGTTTCCGCCGAGCCCAAGATCAAAGATCACATGACCGGTAGTCACTGCCGGCTCCTCGCTCTTACTTTTTTCTATCTGTTTTCCATGGGAGCTGCCAAAATCTGCCTGATCTTTTACCATCAGGGCATCTTCGGTTCTTCCTATCTTTCCCATCACATCCGCCAGCACATTATTGTATACAAACTGCCCAAATGGCATCGGCTCCACTGCATCAATGAGATATGACTCCCCTGCCCGGATCACATAGATCTTTGCCAGATAAATGCTCTGCTGATAGTTATTCCGAAGAATATCTTCCATCGCGCTCCGGTAATAGTTCTTTCTGACTTCATCGGAGACTTTTCCGCTGATCAGCTTCACCGCCTGCTTTCCGGCGGCTGCCGCTTCCATCTCTCTTCCGCCGAAGGCAAGGTGGAAACTGCCCTTTTCGAGTTCCAGGATTCCTTCCGCATTCTTTGTAGAACTCGCCTTCACACGGTAAATGATCTCGTATCTGTCTTCCTTCTGATGCTTTTCCTCGTCAAACATGACGGTCAGATGGTTTTCCCCGGCATATTCCAGACATGTGAGTCCAAGATCGTAGGAAAAGCGGATCGACTGGCCCTGACCCATATTTTCCACCAGGATCTTAAGTTCAAATGTATCTCCGCAGGACGCATAGGACGGACATGTCTGGGTGATCTTCACGCCTTTCCCCATATAGATCACCGATGTATGTTCATAAAATACCGCATCGGAAAGCACCGTCTGGGACGGCTCCCGCTCCGTCACTGTAAGCTCGTAGCCTTCCTGATAACGGTTATACTCCACCCCGCTCTCCCCTGTCACATTGTGGACCGGTTCCCGCTCTGTCTCCTTATAGTCCATGCAGAGGTACAGATATTTCTTTTCGTCACCGCTCCTGATAAAAGAATCAAATCCATCGATCATGGACAATTTTTTTACTGCCGGTGTATCCACAACGATCTCCCGGCCGGAGAAATCCAGAGCAAGTCCGGGTTCCACAGAGATTGTCATGTCATCGATCGGGACTACATTCAGTCCACATACCACGCCGGTTCCATATAAAAACCGGTTCAGTACTCGTCTTTTATCATTCATATATCTCTGTTCTGTTTCAAAGTCATCCACAGTCAGAAGCTTGCCGTAAAAATATTTATTTCTTTCAAAGGGAAAATACTTCATGTTCTTCATTGGCTGTATTCCTTTCTCTTACAACTGTCCGATCCGTGAAAAATGCATGGCAGACAATCCGTCTAACTGCATCGGACGATATTCACCAAGCCGGCTGTTGACGCCAAGATACGTGTGCTGATCCAGAAAGATGTAGGGAGTCAGCAGAACGATCCTGCAGTCTATATGTGCCGGAACCGCATGCCTCACAATCTGCATGAAGGTCCTGTATTCCTTCTGTCCTCCATTCTGCCCCGTATGGATCAGGACTGTCACTGTATAAGGGCTGTCACCATACAGTTTCTTCCATCTGCGGATCTTTTCCGGATCGCTCTCCTGCATCTGGTAATGTTCCACCACATACACCTCACAGTCCCTGTATAAGGTCAGCATTTCCTTCAGATATTCTACAGTTCCCCGAATCCGGTAGAGCCGCAGGGCATTTTTTAAAAGATATCTCAACTGTTCTTCATTCCAGGCCGGAATGTCCTCGATGGACAGCCAGCCTGCCATCCAGGAAAGGAAGTCCGCCTGCGCGCAGTCCGGATCAAAGAGGTCCGGGCTTCGTCCGATCTTCTCCGTCAGCTCTTCATAGAAGCTCTGGAATACACCGAGATACCGCTCCAGAAAATCCCGGTTCTTTCCACTTCCCTGATAGACCTCCGGCAGCCAGGAGACCCAGTTCTGTTTCGGAAAATCGATCCGGATCTCTGTGATCCCGTCAAAATCTCCCGCCGCGCCCCCCGCTTCAAGAAGAAACCAAAGATATCTGCCTCTTACGTCAAACAGCGGCACATCCGCTTCTCCCCGGATCTCTTTCGCGAAGCAGGAACTCATCCGCTGTTTTTTCTCTTCCAGAGAGAGTTCCGGATCCGCCAGAACCTCGTCCAACGGCGCACTGTTGTCTCCCCATACAAGAAACCGGCTGTCACTGCTGTAAAGAGTCATGTTCCATCCGCCGTCTCTCTCCGCGCATACAGTTCTCAGACGGTGCCAGGTCATCTCCTCTTCCCTGCTGTCCAGAACTCTTGAGAAAAACCAGCCCGGTTCCGCCCCGGTCAGCCTCAGGATCCCGTCCGCGGCATTCATTCTATCCACCGTTCCTCTCCGGTAGTCCATCGGTTTATTAAAGATAAAGTATTTCCTGTCTTCTGCCATCTGGTACTCCCATCTTTCCTTTTTATCCTGTGTAGGATACGCTGAGCTGGATCTGTTCCAGTACCGCGAGTCCCGCGGAAGGAAGAAAAACATCCCCGTTCATATTCCTGAGAATCCCCTGTCCGGCCGCATCGATTGTAAGCGACCGGATTCTTCGGATTCCCTGCAGTCCATCGAGAAATCCGTAAAGTCCGCTGTATAACACCGGACTCCCAAAGTCCGAACAAAATTCTTCAAAATACCGGCGGATCTTTCCTTTTAACACCTGCTCGGTATCCCTGTACCACGCGACAAGTTCCAGATCCGCATAGACACGGATCTGGATATATTCCGGTTCGGCGATCTGAAGATCCGTTCCCAGAATCCTTTTCTTATCCATAAATTTCGTGATGTTCTTCCGGTATCCGGCACTCAGCTGCGGGCATTTTTTCTCTGACCAGGACTTTACCGCCGCCACGATCCGGTTATGTTCCCAGTCTGCTCTCACGACCTTTACCCGTTCGATGAGAAGTCCCGGCGCGCGCTTTATAAGCTCCTCATAATCCGCTTTCGTGACCGCAGAATACTTTTTCGCGAGTTCTGCCTCAAATCTCTCAAAACAGCTTTTCGTGGACTCCCTGTCAGCTCCGCCTGTTACATCCTCAAAATTCCACGCCTCAAACAGATGGATCTTTTCTTCCTCTGATCTCCCCGGATGGATCTGACCTTTTTTTACATTTCCGCCGACTCCCTCTGTCCTGCCAAGCCGTATCAGACGGATGATTCCTTCCGGCGGCAATCCGTGGATTCCATCTCCAAAGCAGATATCTCCACTCTCTCCGTCGACCACAAAATGTCTGTCTTCCGGCTTTGATCCGGAAAAATCACGGACACGTCTCCAGGGTTCAAATATTCCCGGATGCTCAGGAGCTTCTGCTTCCAGTTCCACTGAGGCCGGAATTGTCCCGGCGCTCTCCAGCGGGAATCTCTGATTTGGGAATCCTGTCCCCTCCCCCAGAATCCTCTCCCCGATCTGCTCCATCTGGCAGAGCTCCACAGGATTTAAGAGGATCTCTGAGAGTACCGGTACTACATCGTATTCTCCTTCCGAAAACACAAACCGGATCCTGTCCGCGCCGGATTCTCCCATCTCACCCGGGATCCGGATCTTTATGATTCCGCTGTACAGGAATGCGTGTGTATCATCCCGCACAAGTTCACATATCTTCCAGCTGTCTGAACCGGTATCTTTGCACTCCGCGCGGATCCCCGCCAGCGGCTCAAACTCTTCTGAAACCGGATTTCTTTTTGCGCTCCGTTCTTCCGAAAGGCGGAAGAAGAATCCAAAGGTCTGTCCCCCTGTCATCTTTCCGGAAAACTCCATTTCCAGAAAACCGCCGTATTCCGGTATTTCCGTAAAAACCGGAAGTTTCCATCCCGTATCGGATCCATCCCACTCCCGTTCCGAGACATATCCCTGCCTTCCTGTATTTCCTGTACGCACCCTCCAAAGCTTTCCGGAAAAAAGCCTTGTCCTTTCCACGGAACAGAACGGGATCTCTCCTGCGTGGAACTGGAAACCTTCCGGCAGCTCCGTCTCCTCTTTCACGGAACAACAGGTTACCACTGTCCTTGCCGGACAGATTTCTTTTCTTTCGATGCCCAGTAATTTTAAATATACGGATTCATGTTCCAGTCCGACCTGATTCAGATGGAATTCCTGAACTTCCTTCAGCCATGAGAACAATTCCAAAAGCGCAATTCCAGAATCATTTTCATTGAAATTTGTCCATTCCGGGTACAGGAGCGGAATCCGTTTTCTCGCCGTCTCAAAGATTTCCTGAAAATTTTCCTCATCCAGCCGAATCGTAGGAATCAATCTGCTCCACCTCCCGTTGTTATATCGATCTGATGCTCTCCCTCTACAGCCACGGCATACGGGAATTTTTCGAGCTCTTCCGCATCAAGCTCCACAAGTCTTCCATTCTGTTCCGTCTGCGGGATCAGACTCAGCGACGTTACAATCTCCACGCCCTGAACTCCCCGAAGTTCATTTAAAATCTGGATCTGGTTCGGGACCACTCCGATCTCCCATCCATTTCCCTGAAAATTCCCCTCCATGGGATTCAGAAACAGATGAAGTGCTTTTAAAATCCTCTGTCTCGTCTCTAAAATCTGGTTCATATCCCTCACGCGGACCTCGGCCTTCACCGCCATATGGATAAACTGCGGTTCCAGAATCTGGAATTTCCTGTTTTCCCGAAGGGACGCCGGAATCTTGTCCTCCATATATTGAAGGCATTCCCGTTTTACCAGATCAAAATTTTCCAATTCCCGGTTATGCTCCCGCAGCAGCAGGACAAGATTCACGCGTCCCTGTCCCGGAAAACATTTCGCTTTCAGGATGCTGCCGCTGCTTTCCATCGCCAATGCTTCATAATCTCCGGCAGTCACCGCACGTCCTCTGTGGCGGAATGCCCACCCCTGCCTCTGGATCGCTGTCTCCACATTTTCCCGATCCACACCTCCGGACATGTCCATTGGATTTATGACCTGATTGACAAAACCGGTGGTCTCCCGGAACCTGTTTACTGCTCCCGCCGGCACATTTCCGCGTTTTCCACCTCCGCACCGGTATCTGACCCGGATGGAAGCTTCACCGCAGTCATCCGGGATCCTTCCATGGATCCCATCAGAAAACTGTAAGATTCCCTCATTTTTTTCGAGCATATAATGGCAATCTGTCTCAGTCGAGGACGCGAAATTTTCCCGTTCTTCCCAGCGGATCCAGACATGTCTCACGGTTCCGTCCTCCGTCTTTTCTGTTCGGATTTCATAAGCCTGCCGAAGCTTCGCAAGC
Source organism: Clostridium sp. MCC328 (assembly GCF_018785465.1). Classification (NCBI taxonomy): domain Bacteria; kingdom Bacillati; phylum Bacillota; class Clostridia; order Eubacteriales; family Clostridiaceae; genus Clostridium; species Clostridium sp. MCC328. The sequence continues at coordinate 102,114 of NZ_WQPW01000029.1, read as the reverse complement.
TGCTCCTCGGAATATTCCCGGTGTTCCTGCACCCATACTTCGGCTTTTGTAATATTTCCAGCTGCCAGACGGAACACAGCATTTTTTTCGTTTGCTTCTACGGAAAAGACCTCCTGATCCATGGTCTCCTCCGCCGTGATCTCCGTGGCATTCATCCATATCTCCTGGATCATCGTGCGCTGCGAAGCTTCTGTATTCCGATCATCTCCAGTCTTCCTGATCCTGATCCAGAACCTCTCTTTTTCCCACAGGATTCCCGGCATAAAGTCGGAATTTCCGAGCAATGTAACGATTCCGATCCGGCCAAAACCTTCTGTTCCGTCGATCATGTTCAGTGTTTTCCAGGTTTTTCCGTTATAATACTCGTATCTCAGGAGATTTCCATTCTGACTGCCTGACCGGAGTTTGAAAAAAATCCGGATCGGCCACTGCCGCAGCGGCTGGTCAAAGCCTATATATAACGTCTCACGTTCCTCCTCCATCGGGACAAACGGTTTCAGATCTTTTCCAGCCCGGAAAAGATCTTCCGGGTAGATCCTGTCGGATCTCATATTATTCAACCGTTCTATCAGCTCCGGCATCGGAAACGGCTCATGATATCGGTATTCAAATCCTGTATCTCTTAAAACCGGAGTGATATACTGTCCGTTCCACCGATACAGATTATTCATTTTTAAAATTCTTGCCCGTATATACCTTCCTTCTACTGCCCCGACAAGCACCGGTGTCAGATCTCCCGGACAGTTGAATGTGATCTCCGTCTTTCTTTCCAGTTGATCGGAAGCTGCCCGGAACACCTTGGAATATCTGTCACTCTCTGGAAGTTTTCTCCAGTCATTCCCGTTATAATACTCCCAGATCACCTCGTCGATCCCGATATCATACTCCGGGTCCGGAATAAAATCCGTCCGTTTCATGATAAGCTTCCAGTCCCTCTTCCGATCCTGTCCGTATGTCTCCGACGGTATCCGGAGGAAATTCATCCGGAACGACAAGGTGATCTGAGCGTTTTTCTGGGACAGTGCCTGCTCCGACGAGAAATAAACTTCCTCATAAAGTCCCATCTGTTCGCCAAAGGGAAGATATTCCCCCCTCTGTTCGATCCCGCCTGCAAAAGTCACATCCGGGACACTGCGTTCAGTCTGGGAGGTCACCCGGATATCTGCAAATTCCAGCTCCGACAGCAGGGACACATTCCTGCAGCGGATCCTGATCCAGAAAGCGTATGTTCCGTCCAGCTCACATTTTTCTGTTGCCGGCTGATTTTCTCCCTTATGAAGGATCAGTTCTCCCGTCTCCGGTTCTGCTTCCACCTTTGCAAACGGCTCAAACCGTTCCCCTGCTGAATACTCCACTGATGCCGACTCCGGATCCGCAAGTGCTCTCAGAACAGCGGCATCCGGTTCCCGGTTCCGGCTTTTTCTGAATGTCAGACGGATACTTCCGGATCTTTTCACGTAGAAAACATGATTGTGGGCCAGATAAAGCGTATGTTCCTGAACGTTTTCTCCGTATTCCTCAAAAAGTGGAAAATTTCCTGGTACTTTCTGATCCTCTTCCCTGTGTATCCTGTATATCCCGTCTTTTTCCGGAATGACCTGAACCATGTCACAGATTCTCGATGGGGTCACATATACATCGTTTCTCGTCTCAAATATGATTTCTTCCTGATCTTCCTCCGGTCTGGCAAGAAGTCCGGTCCCTCTCCGGATCTCTGTTCCATCTGCCTCCTGATTCACAAGTCCAAATACCGCGTATCCTCCGGCCGGCCGCGCAGGGGCCAGAGCTGTACCCACACAGTTAAAGAAATCCAGCATACTTTTTCTCGGAAGCTTGGCATATTTCTTTAACGTATCCTCGTACATTCCCGCAAACAATAATGCCAACGCGGTTCCGCCATCTGGATTTTCAAGATCCATACGCCACTCAGGGGTGTAGGAGGACGCGCGTTCTCTAACTTTATCTAAAAACGCCCTGGTATTTTTTTCATTCATATCCGGTATTTTCATACAGCGTCCTCCCTGCTTCTCGTCATTTATTCAAAACCTTCCTGTAAAAAGAAAGGAAATACATAATTATACGGGTTGTTGGTTGCCCTGACCCGGAACGCGATCCGGATCATCAGCGCGTTCTGTGCTTCCCCCGGCGAAACAGAAGCTTCCACATCCTCGATCCGCGGTTCCCAGCGTTCTAACGCTGTCCTGATCTCCCGCTCCATCTGTACCATCGTTCCGTAGTCCATCGTCTCATAGGTATACTGTTTGAGACCGCAGCCGAATTCCGGACGCATGACCCGCTCTCCTTTTCCTGTCATCAGGATCAGCTTGATGGATTCTCTGATATTTTCCTCTTCACTGCTCATCCGGAACCGCCCCGTGGTCTCATCGATCTCCAACGGAAAGTGGAAGCCGGTTCCCAAAAACGCTCGCTTTTCTCTTTCTTCCATACCTGCGCCTCCATCTCCTTAGTTGATCTTTACCATCGCTCCCTTGAGCTGGGCAATTCCCGATGCTTCCGCTTTCATCGTTCCCTTCGCTTTTAACTCTACAGAAGTGCCCTCCAGCTTTAACGACTGTCCCTTGAGCTCTGCCATCTGTTTTCCGTTGATGATGATCTGCGAAGCGGTGAGCTCGATCTTATTTGCACCGCCGTCAAGGAGAAGCTTCGCACTTTTACTTGCAAGTTCGATCTTCTTATCCCCTGTGATGCTGACAGAATTCGTTTTTCCATCAATTAAGATCTTTTCCTTTCCCTGTTTATCCTGAACTTCAATCTTCTGGTTTTCATCATCAATCGTCAGGATCTGCTCCCCGGGAGTTTTCACAGAGAGCTTTTCTTTCCCTTTTTCTTCCGAGATCGTAAGCTCGTAGCCGCCCTTCGTCCTGATCTCTTTGACTGTATTCTTTTCATTCGCAGTCTTTTCCGGGAGTGGGTTTTCGCTGTTGTGCAGGCAGCCGAGAACTACCGCATTTTCCATATCTCCCATAATAAATCCCACAAGGACCTCACTGCCGATCTCCGGCAGAGCGTAGGAGCCGAATCCTTTTCCGGCATATCCGTGAAGAACCCGGATCCAGTCGGATGTCTTTGCACCGTCCGTACCAAGAATATATTCCACTTTGACACAGCCCGGATGTTCTTTGTCCCAGTTTTCCTTCACCACCGCGGTGGCAAGGTCTGCCATCTGCATCCGGAATCGCGGGGACGAGGACGATGTTTTTGTATCAAGAATTTCTTTAAACAGATCCATGCTCTATCTCCTTCCCCATAATCAGCCGCCAAGTTCAAACTGTGTTGTATATCCATTCTCATCGATCCGGTGTTCCACCGACAGGATCTCGTACGTCCCGTCGATCCATGCATCCAGTTTCCTGATCGTCAGGCTTCTTCCCGGAACGATCTGCGGGATTCCGATACAGGTTCCGGAGCAGTGGACTGCCTTCTGCCGTTCTTCATCCACCGCTTTTTTCACCTGAAGTACCGCCCGCTCCGCATCTCCTTCTGAATCGATCGATACATTCTTGATCCCGGGAGATGGAATCACCCGTTTCTGATGTTGTCCTTCAAAGGTCATCTCCTTTTCCAGAGATTTCGTCTGCCGGTTCTGATCCACCATCTGAACCCGAAGTGTTTCATATATGTAATTCCTCTCGCAGGAAAAAGAAAGGATATCCCGTCCCCATTCCAGAGACACGACGGACTGTTTTTTCCTGGATGCGTCAATAAAATACGCTTTTCCCGCCAGAACGAAAAATTCCCGGCATTCTAACCTGCAGAGCGTATCCTTTACGAACGAGTAATCGCTGCCTTTCTGCGCTATCTGCAGCGTCTGCCCCACTGCCGCCGGCGGATCTGCTTTTATGTTTTTTGAAGGGCAGATGGAGCTGTAGCGTTTCATCACCGCCTGAAAGATTTCCGTATAAGATTTTCCGGTATAGATCCGTCCGCCGCCTTCGTTGTCCTGCATAAGCCGGATCATGTCCACCGCTGTCACAGAAATCGTCGGAGTGTCATTGTACTCGTAATTTACGCTGTGGATATATCCGCTGAAGATCTCCACGAGATTTCCGGCATACCCAAACTTTGCGCTGACCGCATTCCCCGGTTTCAACATTTCTTTTACCTTATCCGAAAATTTTCTTGCTTCGAGATCATAGGCGTTCAATACATCAAATGTCAGGGATCCGGAGGCATCGGCGGAGAGCTTCAGTTGAACGGAATCAATAAAAAGCGTCCCGCTCTTTGAAGACCGGCGGATCTGTTTTCCATCTGCTTCAATGGAAAAATCCGGTATCATAAAACCGCCATTATCTCTCCGCAGGTTTTCTGTACTATAGGTTCCCGTCATCAGATCAGCCATGAAGCCGCCTCCTTTCCCTGATATCTTTCTGCTCCTGTGTCCGGTTTTACAGGGCTGGCAGTCTTAACACCTGTCCCGGTTTTACCTGCAGCGGATTGGTAATATGGTTTTCCCTTGCGATCTCCTTCCACTTTTCCGGATCGCCATATTCTTCGTAAGCAAGCCCCCACAGACTCTGGCCTTCATAAAGCGTCCGGCATTTCGTCCTGTCCGGGGATTCTAACGGAACATGGGTATTTTCTTTTCCCATCGAGCGGAATGTGACTTCCAGTTTTGCCCTGACCGGCATTCCGTTCGCCAGAAACATCGTAAATGTCTGGTTCAATTCCGTGATCACACCGCTGAATATCAGGGAACCATAGCGGAATGTTACTTTGGGCGGCCGGTGTTTTTTCGGATCCAGTTCCATCAGCTTCGCGATTTTTTCTGTCTGGAGTCTCACATCCGATCCACTCTCCTCCGCGTTTTTTTCTCCGGGAGGCATATATGTATCAAACATCAGCGTAATCTTTAATGTCTCAGCTTCCCCGGCGATATACTGGGTAAATGGGTCATCCAGACCCAGAACCTTTTTTTCGGCGTAGGTTGTACTTCTGGAAAGGTTGTACTCTGCCGGATTGAACTGGACCTTGATCTCCTTTTTCCCGTCCTCGGGAATCAGTACCGCTTTCTCATATCCCATCGTTCCGCTCCTTTCCCTGATATTCCGCAGCTGCTCCAGTGCTTCATATGCACCGGTATTTGTTCTTCTGCCTGCTTTGTCATTTTTCCTGCTTTAATAGCCCCGGCGGATCTTCTCCGTGCGGAACTGTTTCTGCAGTTCCTTCATAACACGGTCCGCCATATTCCGGACGGATGCATCCTGTTTTTGGGTGTTTATCAGGCGCTTTACTTCTTCGTTTACTGTCTGCATCTGTTCGCGAAGTTCCTGACGAAGTCCGTTGATCTTCTTTTCCTGCTCTATGAGCGTCGATCTTGTAAATCCGGAATCCCGTTTAAGGATCCTTGTCTCTTCCCTTGTCTGCGTGAGTTTTGCGGACATTGCTAAGACATCAGAATTTGAGGCTATCTGATCCTGTCTGTGCTTTCCATGATCTGCGTACTGGATTTTCACGGCTCCGGCCAGATCCGGGATATGGATCATTTCCGGATCAGATTCATTCATGTTCCGGACACTGTTTGCCGGATTGATGTCGGAAAATCTGTGAAGTACTCTTAGCGGATGAATTCCAGCAAAATCCTGAGCTGCTCTTAAATGATCGATTCCTGCCAAGTTCTGGGCGCTTCTTAAGCGATCAGTTCCAGCAAAGCTCTGGATGACTCTTAAGCGATCAGTTCCAGCAAAGCTCTGGATGACTCTCGACCGGTCATTTTCCGTCTTGAGGATCTGCAGCACAGCAGGCCGGATCCCCGATATCATGCGGATCTCCGTGATACTTCCCGGGGCACCGCGTCTCGTGCGGAATCTTGTGATGCCGGGCAGGATTTCCGAGTATCCTGAATTTGATGGATATCCACCTGATTCCGATATCCGGCTGGCTACGGCCAACATAGGATTCGCACCTGACATAGGATTCACGCCTGACTGAGATCCGGCTGTGCTTTCTGATCGACTCATAATCGTCCGAAACTTTGTTGTATTCTCAGCTTGAGCGGTAACTGTCTTAAACTTAGCCGCGTTTTCCGGGTGGCTCATAAGTGTATGAAATTTCGTTATACTTTCCGGATACTCTGTAAGACTCCGGACTTTTTCTGCATTACCCAGATCGTTCATAACCGTCCGAAGTTTCATCTGATTCTCCTGGCTACTCATGAGTACCTGAAGTTTTGTTTTATTATCCGGTCGATTTATAGAAGTCAGAAGATTTATGATCGTATCTGGTTGCCTTGCACTTGGCTGAAATTCAGACAGCAGACTTTTTAAAATAACATTTGTCCGCTCATTTATAATTTTTTGTTCCACCAGCGCTGATTTTCCGGCTGCCGTCATCGGCAAAAACTGCTCCAGACGATCTCGCTGACTGGGCGTCTGATCCTGATCTGACGATCTGTCCATTGGTAAAGAACCTGACTGATTTTCCTGATTCCTGTAGATTAGCTGTGCCTCCGGCAATTCCGGAAGTGGTGCTTGTTCCAGTTCCAGTTGCTTTTCCCATTGGCTCTCCCGGTCAATTTCAGACTGTGATTCCGAATTCTTTCCTAACTGCTGCAGGAATTCCAGTTCTGATTTTTTTCCTGTCTGCTGTATGAACTCTGATTCAAGTTTCTTTTTCTCCTGCCGCTCTTTTTCAACCTCCTGCTGAAATTTCTCTGTTTCCAACACTTTCTCAAACTGGTAAGTTTTTTTTGGTTCTGACCGGTGATCTATCTGCTGCTGTCTTTCAATCTCCAGTAGTTTTTCGACCTGCTGCCTTTTTTCAGTCTCCTGCTGCTTTTCTGTATCTTGTTTCTGCTGCAGTGTCAGTAGTTGTTCCGTCTGATGTTGCTCCAGCTGATATCGTTTTTCTAATTCGGAAATTTTTTCTTTCTGTTGAAGTCTTTCCAGTTCATGCAGTTTTTCCGGCTGCTGAAATCTTTCCAACTCACGCAGTTTTTCCGACTGCTGAAATCTTTCCAACTCACGCAGTTTTTCCGACTGTCGAAGTCTCTCGGTCTCCAGCTGTTTCTCGATCCGCTGAACATTGTCTATCTCTCTCTGTTTCTCGGTCCGCAGGATCTTTTCTGTCTTATACAGCTTTTCTTCCAGCTGCTTTTTTTCCGACTCGAACTGCCTTGTCCTATCTTCCAGCTCTCGTTTTTCTTCCCGTATCCGGCTGCTGGCCTGGAGAATGGTTTCTTCCGTTTTCAGAGCTCCCACTCCTGGTGTCTCTTCCTGTTTTTCCGTCTGTGTCAGGTACACAAGATGGCTCTCCGGCATCTCCAGCTGTTCATTTCCCGTCGGTTCCGCCTGTATATCAGTTTCTGCATACTCATCTGTATTTTCGGAAAATTGTAGAAACCGTCCTTCCCTCCGGATCAAATCTTCTCTCTGGGAATCTCTTTCCCGCTGGAGTTCTTTTTCTATCTGTTTTCGGAATTCAGTCTGCAATTCTTCTTTCTGTTCCTGCAGATGAATTTCCGACTCTATCTGCCTTTCTTTCTCTGACTGTGGTTCTCCTCCCGGCTGTTCCGAACTCTCTGACAGCACTTCTCTTTCCAACTGTTTCCGACTCTCCGACAGCACTTCTCCTTCCAGCTGTTTCCAGTTCTCCGATAGCACTTCTCTTTCCGGCTGTTTTCGCCCCTCTGACAGCACTTCTCTTTCCAACTGTTTCCGACTCTCCGACAACCGTTTCTCTTCTGTCTGCTGCCGTTTTTCTAACTGCTGTCTATCTATTTTCGGCCCCTGTTCTTCTGCCTGCTTTTCCTTCCCTGACCCCAGTTTTCTCTCGGTCTGTCTCTGATTCTCTGACTGCAGTTCCCTCTCTGCCTGTCTCTTCTTCTCTAACTGCAGTTCCCTCTCTATCTGTCTCTCTCTCTCTAAGATCCGTGCTTCTGCCTCGACGCGTTCTGTCTGAAGCTTTTTCTCCGCTTCCGCCAGTTTTTCTCTCTGTATCGCCGTCTCTTTTCGGAGCCGGTCAATATTTTTTTTGACCTCCGTGGTTTCCCTGGATTCCATTGCAGAATCTTTTTTTCTTTCTCCCGGTTCCAGATACACCATGCGGCTCTCCGGAAGTTCTGCTGTACTTCTGCCTGAAGCTGTTTCCGTACTTCTTTCTGTATTTCTTTCCGTACTTCTTTCTGTACTTCTTTCTGTACTTCTCTCCGCACTTCCCTGCAGTTCTTCCAAATGTCCTGTAAGTCCCGTGCTCCTGATCCGTGCAGTCTCCCGGCGGATCTCCAATGTCTTTTTCTGGCTGTTCGCGTATTCCCGTATTTCCCGGATCCCGCTGATCTCCTCCCAACTGAATCCATCCTGCCAACGGCAGAATACCGGACTCTCCCGCATTTCCGCTTCCGTTCTCCCTTTTCCAGCCAGAAGATCCCTGGCAATCTTCACCTCGCGCGAAAACCGTTTTTCTTCTTCCATGGAAAGATTTTTCATCGAGAGTTCCAACGCAGTCCTGACGCTCTCTTCCAGAATCCGCGCATTTCCGATAGATATCTTCACTCCGATGGAATTTTGCCAGCAAAAAATGAGATTCTGAAAAAACAACATCAGCCGGCGCTCTTCACCGCTCTTTTTTTGCTCAGATTCTTTCTCTCCCTGCAAAAATGTCAGTGTCGCTCCGGCGAACCCATATTCCTCTCTCAAAGAATATTTTTCTTTAATTTTTTCACACCAGTCAAGATAATGGAATTTCTGCGGCGTCTGCCGTATCCTCCATAGCCTGTCTCTCATCCGATCACCACGCTTTTTTATAGATCGATTCTGTTTTTGCTTCTATATTATCCACGGAAAGAAGCCCCCGTTCCGCCTGTCCTTGCGTCTCCCATCTGCACACCGGCATGCGCAATCTCAAACTTCTGGATCAGCAGTTCATTTCCAAGCCCGTCCAGTCCTGAAACCTCCCACTTTACGATCACTCCGCCATTGATCCCATAGGAACCGGCAAATGATCCGGAACGGTCATATATGAACACATCGATCAGGCTGTTGATCCGGTAACCGGCTCTCCAGTTTTTGATCTGCTTCTGACCGGAAGAAAAACATTTGCCCTTTTCCAGAATCAGACGCCCGCCCTTTTTATTCGGTGTTACCGCAATATGGGGCGCAAAATTCATTCCACCGACCTGAAATTCTTCAACCTCCTGATCCTGCTCCAGATTCATTACCCTGGAAAAACCAAATTCCTGATTATCAATAAACACGCGGAAGGAAAAATTATCACACAGATCTGCCCAGCTTCCTAATCCATGTCCCAGCATATTTACCCCCCTGTCATCTGCCGGATCTGATACCGGCAGCTTCTCATGAACTCCTCTCAGGCAAAGCCGCAGGTCTTAGATCTTAAATACATTTTCCGGCTCATCATTCAGTCGGCTGTTGATTCCCGACACCTCGCTGCACCACCGGATCCGGTCCAAATGGCTCATCTCCATAATGTCATCATGGGACCAGTGGAGGTAATAGGCCAGAAATGCCGCTTCCTTGTAGATTTTGTCTGCCGGATACGTCTCTATTGACCTGCCTCCATAAAATTTACCGGGATCCTGATCTCCTTTCCGCAGTGCGGACAGATTCCTGTGTAGGTCGGCATCTCCATTGTGTTGATCCTCTCATAAAGATCCTGAAGATACGCCAGATCCATCGTAAATAATTTCTCTACCGTCCTCGTATCCACCGCCGGAAGAGAACCAAGTTTCGTGATAACTCTCGCAAGAAGAATGATCGTAAGATATCCCGGATTCTGCTGAACCCGCGGATCTTTCAACGGAAGAATCTCGTCCGCTGCATTCGCGAGACGCATGGTCCCTTCCCTGTGGATCATTCCCGTATCATCGATATAGCCCCTTGGGAGCGTAAATGTAAACTCGGTCTGAAATGCCATATTGCTGGTTCCCCTTTCTTGCAGGTTCAGCCGGACCGCAAAATTTCCGGATTCTCTCCTTCTTCTTCTGCAGTCCAGCCGACATTTATGTTCCGCAACGTTCCGTCATACCGGATCCGTTACCATTTCCCGCTATGTATTTATGAGACTCTTGTCATTCCCTCATGGGCGATTTCAAGACTCTCGATCGCAACCTCAGAGGATGTCGCGTTGAAATCCGGTGCTGTATATTTTACCGGCCATGCGTTGATGATCTGCCAGGAAGCAGCCGGGCTTCCCGCGATATCTAAGAGCGTGATCGTAAGTGTTTTTCTCTCCACATCGCCCTCGAGTCCTGCTGTCATCCACTCATAAAGTACCATGGAGTCTACAAGCCCCTGTTTCAGAGTGATATTTCCATATTTTTTCAGTCCCGGGATCTTGAGCGGTGTCTGTGTCATATCGCCCTCCCGGTATTCGATCACATCGATGGACGCATCAAAACCGGTAACCTCTGAGAATCCCCCGGCCTCCAGGCCGTCAATCTCTACTTTATAGTTAAATTTCCCATGCGGATATCCTGCCATGTCTTATCTCTCCTCTCAATTACTCGGCAGAGCCTGAATCACTCGTTTTCTGAGAAATCCTGAAGATTACGAACTCAGCAGGTTTCACAGGTGCAACACCGATCACACATACAAGACGTCCATTGTCGATATCGTCCTGACTCATTGTGTCGCGTCCGATGTTTACGAAGAATGCCTCTGACGGAACACTTCCCGCTAAGGAACCACCGCGCCACATTCCGGTCAGGAATACGTCGATCGTACGTTTCACGCGAACCCAGAGCACCTCATCGTTCGGCTCAAATACAGCCCAGTTCGTGTTCGCCTTAATGGACTCCTCAATGAAGATAAAGAGACGGCGGACATTGATGTACTTCCAGGACGGATCGCTGGATACGGTTCTCGCACCCCATACGCGGATTCCCATTCCCGGGAACGCGCGGATCAGGTTGATTCCCTTCGGGTTCAGAATATCCTGTTCTCCCTTATTAAACTGGCAGTCCAGTCCCACGCAGGCACGGACTACTTCGTTTGCAGGCGCTTTGTGTACACCGCGGCTGTTGTCACTTCTCGCATAGATTCCCATGATGGAACCGGACGGCGGAATCGCAAAATTCTTTTTATCGAGCGGATCAAAGACCTGAAGCCACGGATGATATAAAGCGGCATAGCTGCTGTCAAAGATCTCCCTGTGTGCGATCATGTCATCGACTTTTCTCGCGTCCCTCGGCATATCGAGGACTGCGAATCTGCTGCCCAGATTTTCACAGTGGGCAACTAAGGTGAGCTGCACATTCGGATCTGTAACACCAGGAACTGCCAGAATAGACACCACGTCATTATCCAGGAATGCCTGAATTCCGCTTCTTCTGCTGGCTCCGTTGTCATATCCGATAAAGTCCGCTGCAGTGATCGAAGATACGGAACCATTGCTTCCACCGGCAAAGGAAACGCTTACGACTGCATCCCCCTCAGCAGAAAGCTTGTCAAACGGGGATTTTATCTCCGCTCCTCCTGCTGCACACGCTGCGGTGATCAGGTCAGATTTCGCGGTCTTTTTCTCAATATAGTTCGGGGCATCGATATTAAAGGATACATTCTCGTAAACCTCTGTCTGATCCTCATATCTGACTTCCAGAGTGAATTCACATGTGCTGATCACTTTCTTCGGAACCAGATTCTTATCAACAACATCTTCTTCAAACTCTTTTTCAAACTCAAGAATATTGTCCTGATTTTTTACGACACGGTTGTAGACAAGCTTTTCTCCGTCAGAAAAACTTACAACATCTCCCGGATTGAATCCTCCGCCGTTCTTTACAACATATTTTTTTCCGGACGCATTCTGAACGATCTCGAGGATCTGCGTCTTCGCCTTGCTCGCCGGAGCGATCACCGCGCGGATGTTATTTCCCCACATACCCGGGTTCTTCGCGGTAAGTGTCAGAACAGCACTATCCTCTGACGGAACAGCTGCTGCCGCACATTTCGCGTCTTCCGGCGCTACACGGGCGATAAAGCATCTTGCGCCTCCATTGATAAAGAAATGTTCTACTGCGTACGCAAGGAAACGATATTCGCCAAATTCATTCTCGGATAAATACCCACCATACTTTCTCTTAAAGTCGGAAAAGTTTGTAACGAGCTGCGGAAGACCTTCGACCGGCCCTCTCTCCGCTAATCCGATAAATCCTGCGGTACTGGTTCCAACGCCTTCCATCGGCTTTGAACCGGAATCGAACTCCTCAACATATACGCCGGGTGATAAATACTCAGCCATAACCTTCATTTCTCCTTTCTCGCACATAACGGTCATGATTCGACTTGTTTTTCATATCATAGCAGGAGTTGCCAAACATTTTCTAAACAAATTCTTCCTTCTCGCCATTATTTTCTATATCCCCATCTTTCTCCGCATCTTTCGTCAGAACATTTTTCCATACTTTCTTTAAATATTCCTCAAGACTTCCGTTATGTACCCGTTTTTCTGCCCGCAATTCCTCACTCCTATTCTTCAGGATCTTATCAACCGACTGAATAAATCTTCCCTTTTCCCTCTGTTTGTGAAGTTCATTTTCCTTTAGCTGATCCAGATACTGATTCTTCACCGTCGAGAGTTTCCCCACTGTCCTCTGTTCTTCCAGAAGCTGCGCCCGTTCCTCTTTCTCTCTTTCACTGTCTAAAAACGGCAGCATCTCCTGAACCGTCTCAAGCCTTCCCTGATTTCTCATCAAAGAAAGACTCTCTGTCAGCCTGCTTCCCGTTTTTTCCTGATCCAGTTTCAGTGCTGCTGCGCTCTTTTCTTTCACATGCGGATTCACAAACGCTCTCTTTTGCAGAAACGGAAGCGGCACAGCCCCATTTTCACGGACATATTCGTAATCCCTGAGTTCTTTTCTCCGATCTTTTCTGAGTCCCGATATGACTGCCAGTTTTTCCGGAGCTTTCTGAACATCTTCCCTGTTCTTTTTCGCTGCTGCTTTCGAAACCCCGATTTCAAACGTTCCGTAAGAATTCCCGATTTCCAGCTTTTTTTCCGGTTCCCGTCCTTCCTTTTTTCGTCCCTCGGAGGACAGAAAGTGATCCATCTTTTCTCTGCGGCTGTTCTTCTCCCTTAGCACAGCCTGTGAATCTTTCCGGTATTCCCTGTAATCGTACTCCATGGTATTTCCTCCAGATATTTTCCTAAACCATACCGTACTGTCCCATCTCCGCGCCAGTCAGCCGTTTCCCGCTCTTTTGAAATTCATTTTGAAGTGCCCGGAGAATGTGGCTCATGTCGATCTCCCTGCCGTCCGCTGCCGCAAGGAACGCGGAATTTACGGCAATGTTTTTGATATTGCTTCCCGTCAGCTCGAACTGGTCTGCCAAAAACTGCAGATCTACATCCTCTCTGACCGGACATGCCTCAGGGAATACCCGGTTCCACATTTCAAGCCGCTCCCCTGCATCCGGAATGGAAAATTCCACCACGTACTGGATTCTCCGCTTGAATGCCTCATCAAGATTCTGCTGGTAGTTTGTGGCAAGAATGCTGATTCCGTCGTAATCCTCCATCTTCTGCAGGAGAAATGCCGCCTCCATATTCTGATACTTGTCCTGAGAGTCTTTTACCTCCGTCCGTTTTCCAAACAGGGCATCTGCCTCGTCAAAAAACAGGATACAGAGACTTTTTGACGCTTCTTCAAAAATCATGTTGAGATTTTTTTCCGTCTCTCCCACATATTTACTGACCACCGCTGACAGATTGATGCGGTACAACTCCAGATCCAGTTCATTTGCCATGACCTGAGCCGCCATCGTTTTTCCGGTCCCCGGGCTGCCTGTAAATAGAATAGATGTCCCAAGACCATATGGAAATCTGCTTGAAAATTCCCAGGTACCATATACCAGCTCCTGATTTCTGCTTCGGCTGCAGATGTCCTGAAGGAGCTTCTTCGACATCTCCGGAAGAACCAGATCCTCCCAGACAAACTGTGGACGGATCAATACTGCTTTCCCATGAAAACGGTACTCTGCCTGCCTCCTGCATGCAATTCTCAGTTCTTCCCTCGATGGAATTTCCGCATTGCGCGCAAAAGCCATATCCTTCGCCTGTTCCAGCACGTTCTGGAACTGCCCCGGAGTGAAACGGAATCTCTGCCACATTTCCCCGAATCCGTCTTCAAATGGAATCTGCCATTTTTTCGCGTACCGCATTCCCATGTCTTTTCTGGCAAATGGATCCGGTTCCCGGATCTCAAACACTGCGGGAACCTGCGCTGACCCCGGAATTACCGGACGCAGCGGCGTTTCCGTGATAATTATCACTAAAACAGGAAGTCTGTCCCATTCATGCCCCATCTCTCTCAGAACCCGGAACAGTTCCCGTTCCCCCAGTGCATCTTCCCAGATTACAGCGATCACACGTTCCTTTAAAAGGGCATTCACCCCGAGCTCTCCAAACATACTCCGGAATTTTTCCCGCCCGAGTTCCAGCAAAGAGCTTCCATCGAGAAGGATCAGCCCCATTTTCTTCTCACGACAGAACGCTTTTACATTCTCCAGCCTCCCGCTCCCGTCTTTTCCAGCCAGATTCAGGAGGATCCATCCGTCTGAATGCTCTTTCTTTTTCTGTTCGACCCGGATCATATCCCTGTATACACTCCGCTCCGGATCCGGTTCCTCCGCTTTCTCAAAATTCGAAAAAATCTCCAGAAAAAACTCATCTGGATCCGGAGGAAATTCCTGCTCAATAAATCTCAGAACCTGTTCCCTGATGCGGTAAATGATTCGGCCAGACGCTTCTTCCACGTTCCTTCCGGCAATCGTGCGGATCTCCTTATCAAGCTCCGCCCGGTCTGTTTTTCCCCCAGCTTCCGCATTCGGTCTATTCTTTTCCCATGCCCGGATCAGCTCATCAGGATAGATCCCGTTGGTCCCGTTCAGATCAGGATCCCACTCAGCAAGCAATAAAAGCTCCAGCGCAAATGCTCCAAAGGCTGTCAGAGAACAGCGTTCCCGCACCAGCCCGATCCGTCTCTCCAGATCCGTCATTCCATCACCATTTCTTTCTGCAGCCCTCAAACGCCTTTCTGACTTCCGGACCAGGCTTTTCTTCAAACTCCCGCAGATAAAGGTCTTCATATTCTCTATATACACGGTTTGCGTTTTTATAATCACCAAGTCTTCCGTATGCCGTGATCAGCATCGCTGCGATATCTTCCGAATAGGGGTCCTCATTTCTGAACAATTCCAGATATTCCGCGGCCTCCGCCGTCTCCCCGATTCTCATTTTATAAGAGCCCAGAGATCTCAGACACTGCTGTACAATGCGTCCCATATAAGCCCGGATCCCATAAGTCCACTCTTCTGTACAGAATTCCAGATAAGCACCCCCATAAAGCTCTCTGATATCCGGCATTTTCCAGAGCTCCGTCCAGTTTTCATTCTCCAGTTGTCCCTTTATCGCCATGATTGACGCATAATCTGATTCCGTCTTTCCAACATCCAGATAATACATTCCTTTCCTGCATATGATCAGCTCCGGTATCCCGGTATCCTTCAGATTTTTTCGCAGATACGTCATGGTTGTATAAAAAAGTTTTCTGGCTCTATCTTCCTCAAGTTCCGGCCAAAGACTTCCTATGATCACGTCACGGCTCACCGGAACCCCCTGTTTATTAAATAGAAACGCAAACAGTTCTTTCGTCTTTTTTGTCCGCCACTTCGGTTCTTCACCATGGTACTGGACATGAAAGCTTCCAAAGCTTTTGATCCGGACTTTTCCCGCGCTGGTCTCCTGCTCATCTTCCTCCGTATTTCTGTACTCAAAAATGGTTTTATTTTCTCCCTGCACCTGCAGATAATCCCGAAACATCCCCGGAAACAGATAACATTTCTCTTTCTGATCATACAGAAGAACTCCCTCTTCCTTTAAGAACTTCAGGTATTCCCCAGCCCACGGGATCCCTAATGTATCTCTCGCTATGTCTCCGTCGATTTTTTCCCACCCGGAGAGGGCTTTTAAAATACTCATTCCTTTTTCCGTAAAACGCTTTGTCAGACAGTTTCTCCCATACTGTCCATAGACCGGATGTCCCTTCAGTCTGCAGAGATCTTCTACCGGAATCCGTTTCTCCCCGTTTGCCATGAGATCCAACGCATAGCATATTCCAGCCGGAAATCCGCCAAAATATCTTCTCAATTCAGCTGCAATATGATCTTTTTCTTCTGCAGAACGGCCCGACAGCCTGATATCGGCCAGTTGTCTGATGTCTTTTTCCGGAAGGAGCATTCTTTCCGGCCGCAGCCGGAAGATCTCTCCACAAAACATTTCCCTCAAACGGTTTTCCGATAAATTTTCCTGTCCTTTTGAGTCCAGCCAGACAACAACTTTCATCCTTTCCGTAAGCTTTTCCATCAGACGTCCCCCGAAAAACATCACCTCACGGGAATTCAGATACCGGATCCCGGAAATCGACACCAGCTTTTCCAAACCTGCCGCCTCCGTGATCCTGACAGCTATCTCCGCAGTCAGGTAACGCTTGATTTCCGGAAGAAGTTTCTCTGAAGAAGCAAGTTCATACAGATCTCTCATCTCTACGGGTATGCTTTGTCTTTTACAGTTCTCGTTGATCCACAGGATAAATTCCTCTACCGTATCGAGTTCCTGTGTGAAGTCCAGAAATAGGGCTGCGTGTTTTCCGACCTGTTCTGCCAGACAGACTCTTCCGTATTCCATCGGCATATCTACCTGTGTGATCTTTCCGACATGATTCAAAATATCAAAGCCTGCTGTCTCAAATGTTTCTGTCTGATCCAGAACCTCTGCTGTCTTCATTCCTGTATCCTCCTTCCCGCAAATATATTTCTGTCCGATTCCGAAAGTCCTGACTTTTTTCATTTTTACATGTTCGACATTCTTCGTCAACATCTCCTGCACAAGATGTCGTTTTTCTGCACGAGTTGTAAAAATACAGAACATTTATTTTATTTCGTTTCGTTTTCTTTTATTTTCGTTTTTTCTACAATTTTATCATTCAAAACCATAGTGTTCAATTCTCCGGTTTTAAATGCAGGATTTCATGTATCAAATACACCATAATTCACGATCTTTTCACTTTTCATTTTCGACACGAAATCAATTGTTTTTTTCATTCCGGCATGATAAAATGAATCGAAAATTTTTGACCCATGCCCTCATTGGAGGAATCTATGAACATTTCCGCACAGATCCAGCAATCCGTACACATTATCACCGAATACTACGAAAACCGCCTGCAGCCGTTCTTCGATGCCATCGACGACGATCTTCTCTGGATCGGTCCTGCCGAGAGACAGTGGATGCAGGGAAAAGAAAATATCTTAAACGCCTTCACTCAGGAGGAAGGGAGACACCATCTGACATTCCGGATGAGCAATATCTCCGCCACACCAATCTCCTGCGGAACTCATGCCTGCGAGATCATTCTGACCTATCTCGTGTATACATACTATCCAAACGGTGCAATGACGGTTCATGACCAGAGGCTTCATTTCACCTGGAGAGATAAAAAAGTGACCGGCCCCGATGGAAAAAAGCATCTGGTTCCAAAAGCCGCTGTCATCCATATCTCCAACGCTTTTCCATACGATGACCGTGATAAGATCTATCCGGTCCATTATGATGAAATGAAAGTCCCGACGACACTCACGCCTGCAACCGGCCCCCGCATCACGATTTCCGGATCGAACCATGTATGTCATTTTCTGGCAGCGAATTCGATTCTTTACATTGAGACAGGATCCCGCTCCCCGTACACGGTCTTTCATACCTTAAACGGCGAGTTCAATTCCACGGAATCTATCTCAAAGCTCGAGAAAAAATACAGTGACATTTTCCTGCGGGTCCACGCCAGCTTCATGGTAAACCCGCTTTTCGTCCAGTCCATCCGCCGTTTCGAGATCACCCTGACCGACGGAACCGTACTTCCGGTCCCGGACAGAAAGTATGCGAAGGTGACGAAAGCGCTGCAGGAGTGGGGGACATCAACATCAATCAACTAAATCTTTGTTCATTCTGCGATTTAAACATATACGTCCTCTGGCTTTCGCCTTTTATCCCGATTTATGAAACCAGAGGACCTTATTTTTACTATTTATCCGCTTTGCAAAATAGATAAAAGCACGCATCTGCTTCCTGCATCTGCGTGCTTTTCCTGTATCCGTAATTTAACTGACACTTTAATTATTTTTCCAATGCTCCGTATGTAGCAGCATATGCGCCTTATGGGACATCGGCTTTCCAAAGAAATCACTGTAGATCTCCCTGATATCCGGGTTCTCATGAGAGTAGCGGATATCAGCTTTTGCGTCCAGCGCATAGAGCTTTCTGCCTCTCGCAAACGCCAGCTCCTCACCATCGTGGATCGGCTGTCCGCCTCCGCCGACACAGCCGCCCGGGCAGGCCATGACTTCCACGAAATCGTAGTGGACCTCGCCGCGCTCGATCTGCTGTAAAAGTCTTCTCGTGTTTCCGAGTCCGCTGACCGCTGCTGTGCGGAGTTTGATGTCACCGATGGCAAATTCCGCTTCCTGAACTCCGGCATTCTCCTGAAAACCTCCGCTGCGGACCGCTTTAAAAGCGTCTGCTGGAGGATTCTCGCCTTTTAAGGTAAAATACGCGGTGCGGAGAGCCGCCTCCATAACGCCGCCGGTCGCTCCGAAGATCACGCCCGCTCCGGTTCCCGCGTGCATCGGGCTGTCGCCAGGGAACTCCACTAAGGTATCCGGGCGGATGTGGGCGGAGCGGATCATCTTCACAAGTTCTCTTGTTGTGAGAACCGCATCCACGTCATGTCCGGCATACTCGCCGTAGAAGAGATCCATCTCCCGCTCGCCTTTCTTTGCCACACACGGCATGATGGACAGCGTAAAGATCTGATCCGGAGAAACACCAAGCTTTTCCGCGAAATATGTCTTCATAACCGCGCCGAACATCTGCTGCGGGGATTTCGCCGTGGAGAGATAGTTCACCATGTACGGGAACTGGGTCTTCACAAAACGCACCCAGCCGGGGCAGCAGGACGTGAACATCGGTCTCTCCTTCAGCTCGCCGCTCGTAAACCGTTTTATAAACTCCGTGCTCTCCTCCATGATCGTGAGATCCGCAGAAAATACTGTATCAAAGGCGTAGTCCACGCCCATGCGTTTTAAAGCATCAAAAATCTTGCCCACCGGCGCGTCCTCGTCCGTAAGTCCGAGCTCCTCGCCCCAGGCCGCGCGCACCGCAGGGGCAACCTGGGCCACCACGATCTTATCCTTATTCTCGATCGCTTCCCAGACCTTCTCCGTATCGTCTCTCTCGGAGAGCGCTCCCACCGGACAGTGGGTGATACACTGACCGCAGAGAGCACAGTCAGCTTCCCGGATCGTCTTATGTCCCGCTACATTCACGGTCGTTCTGGAACCGGTTCCCTCCACATCCCAGATGCCAAGCCCCTGGATCTTGTCGCAGACCTGCACGCAGCGCATGCACTTGATGCATTTCGCGGAATTGCGGATCAGCGGGAAATCCTTATCCCACGGCTGGTATTCCGGTTCCTGCCTGAACGGAATGTCCAGGATATTCAGGTCGCAGGCAACCTGCTGTAACTGGCAGTTCCCGTTTCTCGGACAGACAACGCACCGGTTATCATGCTGGGATAATAATAACTGTACCGTATTTCTTCTATGATTTCTGACCTTCGGGCTGTTGGTGTAGATCACCATGCCGTCCTTCACAACATTGTTGCAGGATGTGATCAGCTTCTCTTTTCCTTCCAGCTCCACGACGCAGACTCTGCAGGCCGCGATCTCGTTGATCCCCTTTAAGTAACAGAGCTTCGGGATCGGGATCCCGTTTCTCTCAGCAGCTTCCATGATCGTGATATTTTCCTCTGCCGAAACATGTTTTCCGTCGATGATCATATTTACCATAATGTACTCCTGCCTCCTTTAAAGATTCCGTATCCGAAATGGTCGCAGCGCAGGCACCGTCCGGCTTCCTGCTTCGCCTCCTTCTCGGTCATGCAGTTCTCCACTGCGTTGAAATCGCAGACACGCTCGCAGGCATCACGTTCCGTTAAGTTCACGCGTCCGCACGGGGTCTTGTCTTTCAGGCTCGCCTCCGGGATCTCCACACCGCTGGTGATCTCGTGGTGGTAGCCGAGGTATTCATCGATGTTCGCCGCAACGACCTTCGCCGCCGCGATGGCTTTAATGACGGAAGCCGGACCGCTGGAGCAGTCGCCGCCCGCGAATACGCCAGGCATGTTCTCAAAAGCGCCGCTCTTTAAGGTGACGATCTTGCCGCGGGATACCGGAATCCCGGCCTTCTCGAAATGTCCGGACTCGATATCCTGTCCGATGGCCTTGATGAGGATGTCGCATGGGATGTAGACATCCGGCTCTCCTGTCGGTTTCACGCTGGCACGTCCATCCTTGATCGCGCTGATCATCTGCGGGGTCGCGTAGATGCCGTGGATCTTGTGATCCTCGCCGACATCCAGGGACGCCGGAGCCTTTAAGGTCACGATCTCGATTCCTTCGGCAATTGCGCCCTCGATCTCGCCGGGCAGCGCTGTCATATCGTTTCTTCGTCTTCTATATAAAATGCTGACTTTCTTCGCACCCAGTCTCTTCGCCGTTCGGACCGCATCCATGGACACGTTTCCGCCGCCGATGACAACGACTTCTTTTCCGGTCAGATCGATGATCTCGTCTTTTCCAACACTTCTTAAGAACTGTACCGCGGAGAGCACGCCGTCCGCGTCCTCGCCCGGAAGTCCAAGTTTTTTATCCGTGCTGGCACCGATGGTGATGAGCACCGCGTCATACTGTTCCCGAAGTTCCTGAATCGTAATGTCCACGCCGATTTTTAAGCCCTGTTTTACTTCCACTCCTGTCTTTAAGATCGCGTTGATATCGTCATCCAGCCGATCCTTTGGGAGACGGTAGTTCGGGATTCCGTAGCGGAGCATGCCGCCGAGCTTCGGAAGCATCTCATAAACGGTAGTCTGATGTCCCATAAGCTGTAAGTAGTAAGCTGCGCTAAGGCCTCCGGGGCCTCCGCCGAGGACAGCGACCTTCTTTCCCGTTGACGGAGCACATTCCGGCGGATCCACAAAGCCTGCGTAGTCCGCCGCAAACCGCTTGAGGCCTCTGATGTTGACCGCATCATCCACCATGTTCCGGCGGCATCTCGCCTCGCAGGGATGCTCACAAATAAAGCCGCAGGTGGTTGGGAACGGGTTGTCCTTGCGGATCAGACGGATCGCATCGGCGTATCTTCCTTCTTCCACAAGCGCCACATAGCCCGGAATGTCCACATGGGCAGGACAGATCGCGACACAGGGAACCGGCTGGTTGTAGGTACAGGTACAGCGTCCGTTCCTGATATGCTCCACATAGTCATCGCGGTAGCCGATGAGTCCCTTGTAGACCATGTTCGCCGCCTCATAGCCGATGGCGCAATCGGCGGAGTCCATGATCGACAGTGCTGTCTTTTCCATAAGATCCAGCGTGTCCATCGTCGCTTTTCCGTTTAACACATCCCGGATCAGCTGGTTCAATTGTCCGAGACCGATCCGGCACGGCACACACTTTCCGCAGGTCTGCGCATGGCATAGCTCCAGAAATGCTCTGGCCATATCAACCGGACAGAGCCCCGGCGGGCTTGACTCGATTCTTCGTTCCAGATCTTTATAAAGTCCCTCCATCACGATCCGCGCGCGGGTCGGGGACATGATCTCCAATCTGCTCATATGATCCTCTCCTCTGCAATCTTTTTTCATCGGTCACACCTGCTCACGCAGGCATGTCTGCTTTCCCCTCTATGGCTTATTGAATTTATTTCTTAACATATTGTCGATTTTACCACGCAATTATTAAATGAATCAAGTATTTTATTTGTTTTGCTTAATAATCTTTTGTTTAACGTTATTTTTTAGACAAATTCATAGATACGATCGTGCCTGCAAAAAAATACCGCCCGGGGACTTTCCGGACGGCATTTTCATTTGCACCTATGTTATTTTACAAGATATCCGCCGTCTACCGGGATGATCGCTCCGCCCAGATAGTCGCTGGCATGGGATGCAAGGAAGATGCAGGCACCCTTCATGTCATCGCCAGTACCCCAGCGATTTGCCGGAATACGCTCGGTGATCTGCTGATATCTTGGATTCTTCGGATCAAGCAGCGCGGAGTTCATCTCTGTTGCCATATAACCCGGCGCGATCGCATTGACGTTGACGCCTCTTGCAATCCAGTCATTGCTGAGTTCCTTGGTGAGCTGTGTCACGCCGCCCTTTGCTGCTGTGTAAGCCGGAACAGTCTGTCCGCCAAACCAGGATACCATAGATGCGATGTTGATGATCTTTCCATATCCCTTCTTCAACATGATCTTTGCAGCTTCCTGACAAAGAATGAATACAGAATTTAAGTTTACATTGAGAACTTCATCCCACTCTTCGATCGGGAATACTTCCGCACTATGACGTCTCTGGATACCATGTGCGTTTACAATAATGTCAAGATCGCCGCCAAGTGCAGCCACACAGTCATTGAATCCCTGATATACCTGCTCCCGCTTGCTGAAATCTGCTTTTACACCGTGGCACTTGAAGCCGCGGTCGCAGAATCCTTTTGCCACATCATAGACCTTGTCGGAAGTTCCGACGATCACGACCTCACATCCTGCCTCCATCAGACCTTCTGCCATTCCATAACCAAGTCCTCTTGTTCCGCCCGTTACGATTGCTTTCTTTCCAGCTATGTTAAATAATTCCATGATCATGCTCTCCTTTTTATTATTATTAATCAAACAGAATTACCATCTTTTTCGCTGACTCATCCGGATGATCCATCAGATGGAAGACCTTATCAATCTCGCTGAATTTGATGAATGTTGTTGCGATGCCTTCGGTGATATACTCACCCTTTTCCATTCTTGCGATCGTCGGCTCGAACGCATCCTGAGACATCCTGGAGCCAATGATGTCAAGCTCTCTCTGATTGATCATCGCCTGTGTGATTCCCTCTTTTTCTGTACAGAATCCCATCGGTACCATACGGCCCGCGTTGCAGAGGATCCCCGGCTGCAGGCACATCGTCAGGGAACCCGGGAAGCATGCAGAGTCAAACGCTACGGTACAGCCATGTCCGTCTGTGATCTTCTGGATCTCCGCAACAACATCCTGAGTCTTGGAATTGATCACATAGTCAGCGCCGTATTCTTTTGCGCGCTCAAGGGAAGAATCGCTGATATCACAGCAAATCACGGTCTTGCAGCCCTTTGCCTTACATGTCTGTAAAATAATGGAACCGATCGTTCCTGTACCAAGGATAAATACAACATCATCTTCGACCACACGACCGCGTCCTGTGCAGTGGGAACCGATTGCAAACGGCTCAACAAGTGCCGCATCTTCCCACTTGACAGAATCGGAAATCTTGTATACTTCTTTTGCCGGCGCCGTGAAATACTGTCTCCAGCCGCCGTCTGCTCCGGAACCTCTTACTTTTACATGCTCGCACACGTTCTTTCTTCCATGCGTACACTGGTAACAGGTTCCGCAGGAGGAGAGAAGATCCACGATAACATGGTCACCCACTTTCACATTTTTCACGTTTTTACCAATCTTTGCGATCACACCGGCATTCTCATGTCCCGGAATTCTCGGATATGTGGAGCACGGGTTGGAACCATGCCAGATGTGGTGGTCACTTCCGCATACACCTGCGGATTTCATCTGGATAAGGACTTCATCCTCGTTTGCAAGTTCCGGAATCTCAACCTCACGCACCTCATATTTATGCGGTTCTACAACAACGACTTCTTTCATCATTTCAGCCATGATTCATTCTCCTTTTTCTAAAAGACTTTGTTTTATCTATAACCGGTTCATTCCATGTTATCCTATGATCGACGGGAGCAGCAGTGAAATTCCCGGAACAAGTGCAAATAAGATTCCGCAGAGAATCTCTACTACAACGAACGGAACCAGATGCTTTGACACCTGACCAACGGACTGTTTGCTGATTCCACATGCCACGAACATGCAGGTTCCGAAAGGCGGTGTCGCCTGTCCCATTGCAAGAAGGAATACGAATACAAGTCCGAACTGTACCGGATCGATGCCGAATGCAGCTGCGATCGGAGCAAGGATCGGTCCGAGGATCAGGTTTGTTGCTCCAACTTCCAGGAACATACCGCAGATCGTCAGAAGGATGATGATGATCGCCCAGAACATATATTTATTAGAGACAAATGCGAGCATGAAGTTCGTCACTGCCTGCGGGATCTGATAATAAGAGATAAGCCAGCCAAACATCTGCGCTGTCACAACAAGGATCATCAGGTTTGCAGTTCCCTCTGCTGTATTCTCAACGATCTCCCAGATCGTCTTCATGCTGATCTCGCGATAAACAGCGAGGCATACGATCAGACCATAAACAACGGCAACAACTGCGGACTCTGTCGGTGTAAAGATTCCGGCGTAAATACCTCCGAGAATGATGACCGGCATGATCAGCGCCCATACTGCGTCTTTAAAGGAAACAAGAAATCTCTTGAAGGAAAACTGGTCGGATTTCGGGAATCCGCATTTCTTTGCTTTGTAGTAAGCATAGAGGCAAAGAAAAACGCTGCAGACAACACCGGGAAGAATGCCGGCCATTAAGAGTGCGCCTACGTCTGTTCCTGTGATATTACCGTAAATAACGAGCACGATACTCGGCGGAATTACGATTCCAAGTGTTCCTCCGATCGCCTGAACGGCTGCCGCATAAGATTCCGGATAGCCGCGCTTTACCATCTCCGGGTACATCAGTCCGCCGATGGCCGCTGTTGTAGCAACAGAGGAACCGGAAATTGCTGCAAAGAATGTGCAGGCAACGATAGATACCAGGGAGATTCCGCCGGAGATCCAGCCGACGAGGGAATCTGCAAAGGCAACGAGACGTTTGGAAAGTCCGCCCTTTGACATAACGTCACCGGCGAGCATGAATGCCGGGATCGCCAGCATGGAAAAGCTGTTGGAGTTTGCGAAAATTCTCTGTGCGATCACTACAAATGTAAGCTTCGGGTCAAGAAGAACCGCTGCAATACATGATAACCCCAATGCCCATGTAATTTCAAGTCCGCATGCCATGCCGACAAGCAGGACAACGATCAAAGCAATAGCTGCAGTCTGCATCAGCCTACCTCCTTCTCTTTTCCAAATTCCTCCCAGGTATCTACGATCAATGCGAGGAAATTCATAATAAATCCGATAAACATGATCCCGTAAAGCAGGCTCATTGAAATTCCCATTGCCGGGCTGATCTGATATCCACCGATCTCAATAAGCCCGTAGCCGCTATACATAAGAATCAAACTAACATAAATGGCGATTCCTTTCCGGATCACATCCATAACATACTGTGCCTTTCCCTTCAGGTATCCGTCGATCAGCTCAATGCGGACAAACAGGTGATCTGTCGCCGCGAGGTTGATTCCAAGAACGATCAATGCCACAAACAGATATCTGGAAAGTTCCTCCGACCATGTCAGGCTCTTAAATATAACAAATCTGCAAAATGTCTGTAAGAATACAACTCCGATCATCAGTAAAAGGACTGCGCCGATGATCGCTTTATTGATTTTCTGTACTTTTTTAAAGGCTGCCGCGAATTTTTCCATAACGCACCTCCTACTGCTTTACTGACAGTGCCCGAATCTCAGAGATCATATCACCATACTGTTCTTCCCACTGCGCATACAGGTCTGCTGCCTTGTCGATGAACTGCTGCTTATCCGGATATGTAACGGTCATTCCCTGTTTTTCCAGCTCTGCGACTGCCTCGGAATCCATCTTACGACTGATTTCTCTCTCCTCGATGCTGCACTCAGCCATCACACGTTTGAAGGTTTCTTTTGTCTCATCGTCAAAGGATGCCCATGTCTCAGGACTCATGACAAGGAAAACGGTCGAGTACGCATGCTCGGTCATTGCAAGGTGGTTGTTGACCTGAGCGACGTTGTTTGTCAGGATAACGGTTGCCGGGTTCTCCTGTCCGTCAAGTGCACCCTGCTGGAGTGCTGTGTAAGCTTCGCCCCATGACATCGGGGTCGCATCTGCTCCCATTGCTTTCCAGAATGCGATATGTACCTGATTCTCCATGGTACGGATCTTCAGTCCGGCGACATCATCCACCGAATTGACATCCCGCTTGCTGTTTGTCAGGTTGCGGAAACCGGATTCCCAGATCCCCAGTCCGTAGAGCTGGACGCCGGAAAGCTTGTCGAGGAAACGGGTTCCGATATCCCCCAGGAACACGGCATCGGCCTGCTCGGTCGATGTGATCAGGTACGGAATGTCCAGCGCCTGAAAATCGTTGATGAAGTTTCCGATCGTGGACTGGTTGACGACTGCGATATCGATCGTTCCCATCTGACATCCCTCGATCGTATCGATCTCAGCTCCGAGCTGTCCGTTATGGTATGTCTCGATCTTATATTTTCCTTCGGTCTCATCGTAAATCCTGTCTGCAAATGCTTCCATCGACTGTCCGATGGCTCCTGCCTGTGATGAGGTCTGTGCCATTCGAAGCGTGATCGTTCCGTCTGTGCTGTTCTTCTGATGACTGTCCTTGTAGATGCTGAATCCGCTGAGTACAACTGCTGCTGCGAGAATTCCTGCAGCTGCGAGAGCTGATGACTTTTTGCTCATTCCTCTTTAAGCTCCTTTCCCTTTTCCGAAAATCTACGGAGTTACAAGTGCTCCGTCACGTCCTCTTGTCTGTGTCCACGTTGTCACGGTGTTTTCACACGGATACTTTGCCGCCTCAGTTTCATCGATATCGACGCCCAGGCCTGGCTTATCATTCGCGTAAACATAGCCTTTCCGATACTCCGGCATACCTGGGAATACATCAAGAAGCGCGCCGTGCGGTCCTTTTAATTCCTGAATCACAAAGTTCGGCGGTTCGATCCCGGACCATTCCTGAACACCGAAATTCTGTGCCGCAAGGTCGATGTGGATATTTGCTGCATGGGCTAACGGAGACATATCCCCCGGTCCGTGCCATGCTGTCCGAACACCAAACTGCTCCGCAAAGATCTGAAGCTTTCTCGCCGGTGTAATTCCTCCAACCTGGCTGATATGAACACGGATGAAATCGATGAGCTGTTCTGCGATCACGGTTCTCCATTCATACGGATTGTTGAACAGTTCCCCCTGCGCGATCGGGATGCTCGTCTGCTGTCTTAAATTTCTAAGCCAGGAGAGCTGCTCTAACGGAACCGGATCTTCCAGAAAGAAAAGATCAAACGGTTCAAGACCTTTCGCAAGCGCCACCGCATCAGCCGGAGCAATCCGCTCATGGACATCATGCACAAGCTGCATATCGTAACCGATCTTCGCTCGAATCTGTTCAAATAACTGGATTGTATCGCGGATGTATTTCTTAGAATCGAGATACAATCCATCATGTGCGCCTTCTGGTGCTGTCTCAGGTGTCTGTCCATAAGGAAGTCCGCCGTAACCGCCGCACTGGCATCTTAAGTGGGTAATCCCCATTTCCTGATACATCTGAATATTCTCGCAGATCTCATTAATGTCCCGTCCGTCCACATGACGGTAGACCGGAATTCCTTCCCTTACTTTTCCTCCAAACAACTCGTATAACGGCATCCCTGCCATCTTTCCCTTGATATCCCAAAGCGCCATGTCGATTCCGGAAATCGCGTTATTCTCGATCGGGCCATTTCTCCAATAGCCGTTCTGATGCATCAGCTGCCAGGTCTCCTCGATATTTTCAACCGGACGCCCTACAAGCAGCGGCTTCATATACTCCTCAATCAGATGCTTTACCGTCAGATGGCGGTAAGCAAAGGTTGCGCAGCCAAGTCCATACAGCCCCGGCTGATTTGTCTCGATCTTTACGACCACAAGATTGATTCCTTCCGGTGCCGTACAGATCACCCGGATATCCCTAATCTTTACTGACATCCCATATTCCTCCTCATCCTTTTATTTATAAGACGTTGCCATAATCAGTTTATTGATTTTGCAGATTTTCAAGTTGTCTTGATTGTCTCTTAACTTGTTACTCATCATACAAGTTTGGATTTATTATCAAGGTGCCTTTTGCGCTGCAACCGACACCCTGTTTTACTCATTGCTTATTTTTTTCCTGTTCCGCCTTCACGATCTTCGATCTTTCCAGACATCTTCAATGTCTCAATCGAACCACCAAGATGCTGTTCCATTACGTCACGAGCCCTTTCTGCATCATGATTTTTAAATGCTTCCAGTATCTCCGTGTGGTAGTGAAGTCCCGTCTCATATCCGAACAACTCATTCATTTGTTCATGGTTTTTTCTGGATTCCAGAAAAACTTTATGAAGACTCTTTTCCAGAAGCGGATTGCCGGAGGTCCGGCTGATAACTTCATGAAATTTCAGGTCTGCACGGACAAATTTCGCTCGGTCTCCTTTAAATTCCTTCATCTGTTCCAGATAAACTTCCAGAGCGGCAACTGTTTTTTCATCGCAGTTTTCCATTGCGAGTACGCATGCCCCCGGCTCCAGAATCTTTCTGAATTCCAGTACTTTGCAGATATCCATACAATCTTCCGATGTGATCTTGTATTCTGCCTCGTCCCAGTTTTCAACCTGAGTGTTGATCAGGAACGTTCCTTTTCCCTGATAGCTTTTCAGAACACCAATCCCGATCAGATATTGAAGTGCCGATCGGATACTGGAACGGCTGACTCCAAGTTCCATAACCATCTGGTTTTCAGACGGAATCTTTTCGCCGATGTTCCATTTTCCGGATTCAATATTTTCCTTCAGATACTCAACGACCTGATCCGTAATATTGACTGTTTTTATTTTCATCCTCGCGCGTTACCTGCTTCTTTATTATTCTGCTTGTTGGGCGGATAAGATTGTTCTTTTACTTGTCAGACAACCTATGAGTTGATTATATCCTATTTTTACCTAAAGTCAATACCCATTTTCAATATTTTTGGTTGTTTTTTACAGACTGAACGGAATCTTTGCGGGGAATGTTGATATGTTCCATGCAGAAAATGACTGCCCATGTAAAGCATCTTAACTCTATATCACTCTGTACTGATCTGCCGCCGTTTGCTTGCATCGCTGAAACTTCCATGGTAGAATAGAAATGATGTGTACAGAAATTATCCACTCACCCGAAAGGAGACTTGTGATATGAAATCCGGAGAACATTTTGACGTGATCATCATCGGCGCAGGCCCGTCCGGAATCTTCTGCGCGTATGAGCTGATCAAAGAAAAACCTGAACTGAATATTTTAATGATTGAAAAAGGAAGACCGATCGAGAAACGTGTCTGTCCGAAGAGAAAAACAAAGGTGTGTGTGGGCTGCAAACCATGTTCCATCACCACCGGTTTCGCCGGAGCAGGAGCTTTCTCCGACGGCAAGCTCTCCCTTTCCCCGGATGTCGGCGGAAATCTGCCGGAGATCTTAGGATACGATAAAGCGACAGAACTCATCAGGGAATCCGACGGTATCTATCTGCAGTTCGGCGCTGATAGGAACGTCTACGGCGTTGACAAACAGCAGGAGATCCGCAAGATCCGCAAGAAAGCCATCAACGCAAACTTAAAACTCATCGAATGCCCGATCCGCCACCTCGGAACGGAGGAAGGCTATAAGATCTACACAAGACTGCAGGAACACCTTCTCGCGAACGGAATCCACATGGAATTCAACACCATGGTCAAGGATATCATCATCGAGGACGGTGCCGCAAGGGGTGTTATCACCGATAAAGATGAGACATACTACGCAGATGAGATTGTCTCCGCCATCGGACGTGAAGGCTCCGACTGGTTCTCCCACATCTGCGATGACCACGGAATCGATACCGAAGTAGGAACCGTCGACATCGGCGTCCGTGTTGAGGTCCGCGACGAGGTCATGGAGTTCCTCAACAAGAACCTCTACGAGGCAAAGCTTGTATACTACACACCGACCTTCGACGATAAGGTCCGCACCTTCTGTACGAACCCGTCCGGTGAGGTTGCTACCGAATATTACGAAAACGGCCTGGCTGTCGTAAACGGCCATGCTTATAAATCAAAAGAATACAAGACCAACAACACCAACTTCGCGATCCTGGTTTCCAAGAACTTCACGAAGCCGTTCAAGACCCCGATCGAGTACGGCAAACATATCGCCCAGCTGTCCAACATGCTATGCGACGGAAAGATCCTGGTCCAGACCTTCGGTGATTTCCAGAGAGGCCGCCGCACCACGGAGGAACGTCTCTGCAGAAACAACATCATCCCGACCTTAAAGGATGCCGTTCCGGGCGACCTTTCCTTAGTTCTCCCGCACCGCATCATGGTGGACATCAAGGAGATGTTAAAGGCCCTCGACAAGGTAACTCCGGGTATCGCCAGCGATGAGACCCTGCTTTACGGAGTGGAGGTTAAATTCTACTCCAACAAGGTCGTTGTCGATAAGGACTTCGAGACAAACATCCACGGTCTCCGCGCTATCGGTGACGGTGCATCCGTGACCCGCGGACTTCAGCAGGCATCCGCGAATGGACTTTCTGTTGCGAGAAGTATCCTCGCGAGGATCGATCAGAAATAAGGCAGTAAAAAGCTTCTTTTAAATCTGTATGCTGAAAACCACACATATAAAATAGAAAAAAGAGCATCTTTGCGCTCCAATGTTTTAAGACATTTTCCAAAACATTGGAGCCGGAGATGCTCTTTTATGTCCAATCCGACTTTTATTCCGCCGCCCCAAGATTTGAGTATCCCATCAGGTCCTCATCGACCTCTCTCGCGGCATTCCTTCCCTCGCGGATCGCCCAGACGACCAGGAACTGGCCCCGGCGCATATCGCCCGCCGTGTAGATTCCCGGAACCTGGGTCCTGTGTCCGTCATTTTTTGTCTTTACCCGGAGACGCCCGTCAAGCTCCAATCCGAAACCTTCCGCAGCATACTTCTCCGCGCCGAGGATCTCGCCGTCTGTGAACAGGATAGATGTCGGGCCGTCCCACGGTTCCATCATTGTTGCGTAATAGCGGTAGAAATCCTTTATCTCCTGCCGCATATAGCGGTCATGTTCCCACGGCGCCGGGATCGTGATCATGACAGCCAGCGGAAGATCCATGCCGCTCATGGTAAGGAATTCCAGCGTGTTGGAGATATCTTACCATATTTTCAATTTTGTGCAAATATCACATCTTTACAAAATTGTCAGATAATCTGACAATTGTTTTTGTCAGTTTGTCTGCATGGTAGAGGCATTTGTTTTTATCATAGAGACATTCTATGGATACGTCTGAAATTCCCTATTGATGCAAAAATCACAGCTCGTTATCGCAAAAAAGACACTAAAAAAGTCTGCCAAATTTTGTTATCTTTCTTTGAGCACATTTTCTAATTTAAGCTGCATTACTGCCCTTATTCAGCCGTAATTCAATGTATGCATGATCCTTATTAAGGATTTTCCCTTTGAGTGTTCATTCCCCAATCCAAATCGGCTTCGCCGATGGGATTTTTACCTTCCAGCCTAAGTTTTCACTTTTACTTCCTTGGATGCGCCCCCTGGTACGCCTCTCTGACCGCGCTGTCCATGGCATATGCCGTGTACATCTGGGTAGATGCCAGGTCGGAGTGGCCCATCATGGTCTGGACGGCGCGCATGTCAGCTCCGTTGCTTAAAAGATGCGCCGCAAAGGAATGGCGCAGAGTGTGGGGTGTGATATCTTCCTCGATTCCTGCCCGGTCCCCGTAGTATTTGATAATCTTCCAGAATCCCTGACGGCTCATGGCTCTGCCGCTGTAATTTGTAAACAGCAGTTCCGATCGTGTTCCTTTTAAAAACGTCTCACGGGCAGACTCCAGATATTTCGCAAGAGCGTCCTTCGCCGCATGGCCAAAGGGAATCATCCGCTCCTTGTGCTCATCGCGGCAGGTGATAAAGCCGATGGACATATTTACATCGGAGAGCTTCAGATTCACAAGTTCCGTCACGCGGATCCCTGTCGCGTATAAGAGTTCCAGCATTGCCTTATCGCGGATCTCCTTCGGATTCGCGCCGGACGGCTGCTCCAGGAGTTTCGTCACCTCGTCAACTGTAAGGATCACAGGCACCTTTTTCTCGATCTTCGGCGCATGCATCGAATCTGCCGGATCACGGCGGATCTTTCCTTCCTTAAACAGCCAGCCAAAGAACGATCTCGTGGATGCCAGCGCTCTCGAGACTGTCGACGCCGCTTTTCCTTCTTTCTCCAGGAAAAGGATATAGGAATTTAACGCCGTCTTTGTCACTTTCCCGCAGTCTGTGATTCCGTTTTCCTCCAGATAATCTGCCATTTTTAACAGATCTCTCTGATAAGAAAGCGTTGTATTTTTTGACGCGTGTTTTTCTTCCTCCATATAGTTTATGAAGGTTTGAATTTCCTCTCTCATACCTTTTCCCCGTTCATTTCCAGACACAGTTATCCGCGCTTTTCACGATCCTATACGAAATCATAACTATTCAGCAGCTTCACCAGCTTATGTTTTCTCCTGGTCAGCGCAGTAAGTGCGCAAATCCACAGAACAGTTACACAAAATTTTCCTGTTCGAAATTTTCAGCACCTGTGTCTATACACGTTTATACTCTATCTGTTTTTTAGTTTCACGATGTCTGCCTTTGGGAAACAGGGGACATAGGCCTAAGTTTTCCACCATCCCCCCGATACGCTGTTTTTCCCGGCAAAACCAGTATTTTTCTACATTATAGTCCCATTTTAGGGCAAAATCAAACGGATTTTTCCCACTTGGATCCCATTTTAGACTATTTTACATAACTAATCGCTAGATATGGAACTGTATATATCCACAATGGCAATATCTTGTCAAAATGCGCAAAATTTTTTTATAAAAAAAAGGGCTGAAAGCCGCGTATTTCCTGGGAAAATTCCACTTTTCCGCCCCATTATCCTGACTACCGTACCACGCCTTCAACGCCTTTCGTCAGATATTGTCTCTTCCGTTGACGTCCTAATTCAAATCCACGATTTTCAGATATGCCTTTCTAAAACAGTTGGAAGATCAGCGCTGAGAAATTTGGATTTATGAATATCTCAGATATAATTCCAAGCACCATAAAAAATACCATCATCCATAACCTGATTTTCTCTTTTCCATCCGCCTGCTCCACGACCATGATCCATAAAAGGTAAGCCGCCAGTATATAAAAGAATCCCTGCGGAAATACAAGTCCGAAAAAGCGCAGGATCCCATAAATTCCCGCATGCATCGTCAACACACAGACAGCAATTGCGGATGTAAATGCCAGATAGACTGCTCCCGCGTAAAACAGGATTCTGGCATAAACTGCCTGGCAGATCAGAATTCCCAATAAAATCCACACAAACCGTTTTTTCAATACTCCCACAAACAGACTATACCGGTCCGCCGACACGATCTCCGATGATGTGAGGATCCCGGAGAACCAGCTTTCAAGTGTGCTTTTCATCTCTGCGCTCATCTTATTGAAGAAAACTGTCCCCAGAACGGTCCCCAAGAATAAAAAAAAGGACAGCCAGAACATCTGACTGTCCCAAAATCTCCGATGCCTGTGAATTCCGGCCATAGCGATACCGTCCATGTTCCTTTTTCACAATGTATGCGCATATGGGCCTACTTTATCCACAGGATTTGTAACTATTCAGTACCTTCATAGTTACGTGCAAAAATCCATTCCAGATCAGCTTCGCTGATGGGATTTTTGCCTTCCAGCCTATGTTTTCTTACGGTCAGCGCAGCAAGTGCGCAGACCTACTGAACAGTTACCAGGCTTTTTTCTAATTGCAGCAATCTTTCCACAGGCAGGCAGCCAGCCCTATCCTCACTGACACTTTCCGGTTACTGGCTTCTGCCGTTTTTTCTATCGGATTCCCTCTTTCTGAGCGTACGCAAGGATTGCCGCAATCGTCTTCGCGTCTGTCATCTTGCCGGTGTAGATCATATCAAGAAGATCCTTTACTTCCCACTCTTCCACATCAATACTCTCATCCGCATCGAGATGCTGCTTTGACGGGATCAGGTCTTTTGCGATATAGACACCGATCTGCTCATCGCAGAAAGCCACTGTCGTGTTGACTGTCATCAGGAATTCCAGGGTTTCGCTGCGGAATCCTGTCTCCTCCTCAAGTTCTCTCGCCGCGCACTCGATCTTCGGCTCATCCGGCGCATCAAGTTTTCCTGCCGGAATTTCCAGCGTGAACCGGTCTAAGGCGTTCCGGTACTGACGCACCATGAGGATCTTTCCGTCCTTTGTCACCGGTAGAACGGCTGCCGCGCCATCGTGGTGGATATAGTCATACACTTCCTCGATTCCGTTTGCGACAACGGTATCCCGGTAGATCTTTAAGATCGTTCCGGTGTATGCAAGCTCACGTTTTAAACGAGTTGTTTTTTCCATACTAAAGTCTTTTCCTTTCATGAATGTATCTGTTAACTGCCTTAACAGACATTCTAAACAATTCCTCTCAGATTTTCTATTCTGCGGAATTACCCTGCAGTATTTTCCTCTGCTCAGAACTTATTTTTTTACATTTTTCACACTGCTACGGAAATTTCCGTGTCTTTCACGTAATTATCAGCCTTTTAACTTTTTATTCTTCTCAAAGTTTGCATCACACGCCTTAATGATCGCACCGCGGAATCCGTTCTCCTCAAGGGCAGCAAGTCCCTCGATAGTGGTTCCTCCCGGTGAGCATACCATATCCTTTAATTCGCCCGGATGTTTTCCTGTCTCAAGGACCATCTTCGCGCTTCCTAAAACGGCCTGGGCAACCATCTTGTAAGCGGCCTGGCGCGGGAGTCCGTTCTTTACGCAG
Organism: Clostridium sp. MCC328; assembly: GCF_018785465.1. Taxonomy (NCBI): domain Bacteria; kingdom Bacillati; phylum Bacillota; class Clostridia; order Eubacteriales; family Clostridiaceae; genus Clostridium; species Clostridium sp. MCC328. The sequence goes on along the minus strand of NZ_WQPW01000029.1, from coordinate 67,291 downwards.
CCGTCAGCCAGCGCCTCGATAAACATGTATACATAGGCCGGGGAGCAGCCGCTGGCGCTTCCAACAACGTCCATCAGCTTCTCATCCACTTTCTCCATCTTTCCGAAGGAAGTAAAGAATCCGTCGATGACATCCTTTTCCTCATCGGTAAACAGCGCCTCATCGTAGCTCACCCCGGACATTCCCTCGCCGACCATAGCCGGTGTATTCGGCATGGAGCGGACGATTCTCGCACTGTCTCCGAGACCTGCCTGGAGATCCGCGATCGCATATCCGGCCGCGATGGAGATCACAACCTGATCTTTCCTGATCTTTCCGTTTAATTCCTTAAAAACTGTCGGAAGTACCTGCGGCTTTACTGCCAGCACCAGGTATTTTACCTGCTCTGCGCAGTCCGTTGCTGTTGAGACATGGGCAACACCTGTCTCCTCCGTAATTTTCTGCATCTTCGCCTCATGGGCGCTTGTGAAAAGCAGCTCTTCCGGCTTATATGTCTTTAAAAGTCCCCGCATGATAGCGGTTCCCATGTTTCCCATTCCGATAAAACCAATCTTTGCCATATCAATATTACCTCCTGTTTTATATTCTCTGTTATCTCTCATCTGCAGCAGACCAATCTTTGCTCATATTGCAAAAGCTTCGGCAGCACAGAGACTTCTAAATTTCCTGTTAAAAAAACCGCTGCCATACAGATTCTCTCTGCACAGCAACGGCTTTCATTTTTATTTCGCGTAATCGGTAACTCTGGACTCGCGGATCACGTTGACTTTGATCTGTCCCGGATACTCCAGGCTCTCTTCGATCTTCTTGGATATATCTCTTGCGAGAAGAACCATATCGTCATCGCTGATCTGCTCCGGTACTACCATAATGCGCACTTCGCGTCCCGCCTGGATCGCAAAGGACTTGTCTACTCCCTTGAAGGAGTTTGTGATATCCTCAAGCTGCTTTAAGCGGTTCGTGTATGTCTCCAACGTTTCTCTTCTTGCACCCGGTCTTGCAGCGGAGATCGTATCTGCTGCCTGAACGATGCAGGAAATAAGGTTCGTCGGCTCAGCATCGCCATGGTGGGATTCCACAGCATTGATAACGATCGGGGACTCTTTGTATTTCTTACAGAGTTCAGATCCGAGCTGTACATGGGAACCTTCCATCTCATGGTCAACGGATTTTCCAATGTCATGTAATAAGCCGGCACGCTTTGCCATTCTGACGTCAACACCAATTTCGGCTGCCAGTAAACCGGATAACTGTGCGACCTCGATGGAATGCTTCAATGCATTCTGACCATAGCTGGTTCTGAATTTCATCTTGCCGAGGAGCTTGACGAGCTCCGGATGGATATTGTGAATGCCGACCTCAAGGATTGCGGCTTCACCTTCCTCGCGCATCATGTTTTCAACTTCCTTCTGCGCTTTCTCCACCATCTCTTCGATTCTCGCCGGATGGATACGTCCATCCACGATCAGTCTTTCAAGAGCAATTCTTGCAACTTCACGTCTTACCGGATCAAAACCGGATAATACGACAGCTTCCGGTGTATCATCGATAATGAGTTCCACACCTGTCATTGTCTCGAGAGTACGGATATTACGTCCCTCACGTCCAATGATGCGGCCCTTCATCTCATCGCTCGGGAGCTGAACGACAGAAACTGTAGTCTCAGCCACATGGTCAGCTGCACATCTCTGGATGGCGGTAACCACATATTCTTTGGCTTTCTTGTCAGCTTCTTCCTTTGCTTTGGCTTCTAATTCCTTGATGAGCTTTGCGGTGTCGTGTTTTACATCTTCCTCTACGGATTTCAGAAGATATTCCTTCGCCTGCTCGCTGGTAAGTCCGGAGATCTTCTCCAGTTCTTCCTGCTCCTTAGCAAATAATTCCTCGACCTCGGAAGAACGCTTTCTTAAAGTCTCTTCCTTCGCGGCAAGACTGGATTCTTTTCTCTCCATTGCCTCAGATTTTTTGTCGAGGTTTTCCTCTTTGCTCAGTACGCGGCGCTCATAACGCTGGATCTCGGCTCTCCGTTCTCTGGTTTCCTTTTCAAGCTCGTTTTTCGCTTTTAAATTCTCTTCCTTCGCTTCCAGGAGAGCTTCTTTCTTCTTCGTCTCGGCGACCTTCAATGCTTCATCTATTATTTCTCTGGATTTTTCCTCTGCGCTACCGATCTTGCTTTCATAACTGTTCTTGCGGTAAGCGACAGCCACGACCCAGGTAATAGGAGCCACAATAATTGCTGTTATAATAACGCTGATTATTGGTGACACAGGAGCACCTCCTTTATTTAGTTTTCATTGTACTAATTACAACACTTCAATTCTAAACTGTTTTATGCATTATGTCAAGTATAATGCCCTCATTCCGGGTACTTCTGTGCATCCCCACGAAGCCTGTCATATCCTGTCCTTTGGGGCCGGAAACAGCCCTATTCCCACTGCTTCATCGCACTGTTGATCGCGTCGTAGGAAAAACCTTTTCGCGCCAGAAATGCATAGATCTTCTGGCGTTTCGCGGAATCCGGTTCTTCCGGGTCGTAATTTTTCTTTCTCAAAAGTCCGAGGATCTGGGCAGACTCGTCCACCTCCATATCCTCAAAGACCATCTCCACCAGATCGTCGTTGACGCCTTTCTGGCGGAAGTCAACTTTCATCTGGCGGATACTCTTTTTGTGGTCGTTTTTCTCCACATACCGCCTCGCGTAGTCCTCATCGTCCAGATACCGGTAGTGTTTCAGAAAAAGAACCGCATCTTCAACAGAGGCTGGCGAAAACCCCTGTTCCGCCAGCTTCTTGCGCATTTCATTTTCTGTTTTTCCGGAAAACTGAAGATAGTAGAGACCTTTGTTCCGCGCCTCCCGGAACTCCTCCGGAACCGCATCTCCATCCGCACCGGCATACATTTTCTGCTCCCGGTGCTCTTCCTGCTGCCATTCTTTCATCTATGCTTTCCTGTCAGAACTGCCTTCCCGTCTCAAGCTTCTTTCTAAAGTTCCGTACCCGCCAGACAGTTCTCTTTTTCATCATTATTTTTATTACTCGTCAGCTTCCTCAGCCTCATTAACCGCCGATGCCGCAGCTGCCTCACCCGGGGCAACATGCTGCGCTTCCAGTCCGTGAAGCTCTCTCACCTGGTTCTCGATCTCCTCGCAGATCAGCGGATTCTGCGCAAGGTAGGTCTTCGCGTTCTCGCGTCCCTGACCGATCTTCGCTCCCTTATACGCGTACCAGGAACCGCTCTTCTCGACGATATTTGCGTCAGCAGCCAAATCCAGGACATCGCCCTCTCGGGAAATTCCTTTTCCGAACATAATATCAAACTCTGCCTCTTTAAATGGCGGAGCGATCTTATTCTTTACAACTTTTACGCGGACGTGGTTTCCGATCACCTCGCCGCTCTGCTTTAAGGACTCGGTTCTTCTTACGTCAAGACGAACGGAAGAGTAGAACTTAAGGGCGCGTCCACCAGTGGTCGTCTCCGGGTTTCCGAACATAACGCCGACCTTCTCACGGAGCTGGTTGATAAAGATCACGATACAGTTTGTCTTGCTGATGATGGCGGTCAGTTTTCTTAAGGCCTGGGACATCAGGCGGGCCTGTAAGCCGACGTGGGAGTCACCCATATCACCGTCGATCTCCGCCTTCGGAACAAGTGCTGCTACAGAGTCCACGATCACAATATCAACGGCACCGGAACGCACCATCGTCTCTGTGATTTCTAAGGCCTGCTCGCCGTTATCCGGCTGGGAGATATAGAGATTGTCGATATCAACTCCGATATTCTTCGCGTATACCGGATCGAGAGCGTGCTCAGCGTCAATAAATCCGGCGATCCCGCCGCGCTTCTGGACTTCCGCTACCATGTGGAGAGCGACCGTTGTCTTACCACTGGACTCCGGTCCGTAGATCTCAACGACACGTCCTTTCGGAAGGCCGCCAAGTCCGAGGGCGATATCAAGGCTTAAGGAACCCGTCGGAACCGTCTCGATATTCATATTCGCACCGGAATCGCCGAGCTTCATAACGGAACCTTTTCCGTAAGCTTTCTCGATCTGTGTGAGAGCCGCGTCAAGGGCTTTTAATTTATCATCTTTATTCATATTCTTCCTCCAAGATCCGGCCCCGCAGTCTTTTCCGCGCCCCCGGATATCCAATGATCACTGATTTTCCAATCCGCATATTTCTTCACATACTTCACGTCCACGAAAGCGGAACGCCGTATGCGAACAAGTGTTCTGTACCTGTTAATCATAATATAATCCATGTAAAAAGTCAACTGTTTCTTATTATTCCGACCGCTTTTGATCAAATCTCAGTTACTGTTCACGCCTTGCGCAAACAGTAACTGATTTTGCCGATGCTTCGCATTCCGAATCGGCAAAATCCACTGCCACCACTGTACTGTACGGAATTTTCAGTTCAGAAAATTTCTACCCATGTACAGTAACAAATCGCAGCCGTTTTTTATTCACCGCCATACTTCGTCTCCTCTCCGGCAGATCTCCCGTATTTTGATACCGGATTTTTCCTGCTGTCCTCTGCTGCAAGATATCGTTCTGCCTGTTTTGCTTAACTGTTTTCCTTAACTTCTTTGCAGCTGTACACCACCTTCACAGCTGCACGTTTTCTTATATTCTCACTGAGATCCGCAGCGATCCGCCGCCGGGACGATGCTTTTACGCATCATGAACCATCTGCCGTCCGGAACAGACTTCCCGGAACGATTTCAGATATCCGTACTATATCGAATTTCCCTGATGGTGTCAATCGGCATTCTCCACAAATTCAACCTCACAATTTTTAACTCAATGGCAGTGATCCCGGATGTGTCCGGTACATTCTGGCATCTCGCGCGGTCATCTGCGGCAAACAGCCTCTTCGCGCGAGTGCACATAAAAAGCGGCAGCCCATGCCCACAATACATGTTCTGCCGCCATTTTATCCTATTATATATGTGATATTTCCCGGGCACATGACCGGATCCTATCTCTCCTTCGAAGCCCGCGCTACCAGTCCGCTGAGCGCCAGAAGCGCCAGAACATTCGGAATGACCATAAGCCCGTTGAAGAAGTCCGCTAAGGACCATACAAGCTCCAGCTTCAGGCAGGAACCGATCACGATGCAGACAACAACGATCAGGGAGTAGAGCTTTGATGCCTTCTCGCCGAATAAATACTTCACATTCACAAGTCCGAAGAAATGCCAGCTTAAGATCGTGGAGAACGCGAAGAAGAACAGGCAGACCGCAACGAAGATGATCCCCGCGCTGCCGAAGCCCTTCATGAATGCCGCCTGGGTGAGTGCGGTACCGTCCTTTCCTGTGCTCATAACGCCTGTTGTGAGGACGGAGAATACCGTCAGGTTCAGGACGATAAAGGTGTCGATGAACACGCTGACCATCGCACAGAGTCCCTGGTGATGCGGAGATTCCGCCTTCGCTCTCGCGTGGGCATGCGGGGTGGATCCCATGCCGGCCTCATTGGAGAAGAGGCCGCGGGCAACACCGTAACGGATCGCCTCACGCACTGTGATTCCGGCGCCTGCGCCGAGAACTGCTTCCGGTGCAAACGCACCCTCAATAATGGAAAGGAACGCTGCCGGGAGAGCCGTGATGTTCATGCAGATCAGTACCAGACTGCCGACGATATAGACACCGGCCATGATCGGAACGATCTTCTCAACTACCGTTGCCAGACTCTTTGTTCCTCCAAGGAAGATCACCGCCGCGATCACTGCGACAACAACGCCGACGATCACCGGTGAAATCTCCACATGAAATACCTGAAATGCTTCCACAAACGCTGCCCCGATGGAATTGGACTGAACCATATTTCCCATAAAGCCCAGAGCAAGAATAATAAATACCGCGAACAGAGTGGAGAGCGCCTTTCCGAATGTGCCCTTAAACGCCGCCTTGATGTAGTAGACAGGGCCTCCTGTCACCTCACCGTTTACCTCTGTCTTATATGTCTGTGCCAGAACTGCCTCTCCGTAGATTGTCGCCATTCCGAGGAATGCGCTGACCCACATCCAGAAGATCGCGCCCGGGCCTCCGCCGATGAGGGCTGTCGCCGCTCCGGCAAGGTTTCCGGTTCCCACCTGGGCCGCGATGGCCGTTGCGATGGACTGGAACGGAGTCATCTCGCCTTTTTCGTGCTTCTCACCGTTCATGCTGAAATGCCCGAATACCTGACGGACGCCCTCCCCGAACTTTCTGACCTGGATAAATCTCAGGCGGATCGTATAGTAAAGTCCGGTTCCGCATAAGAGAACGAGCAGGAGAAAGCTCCACAGAAAATCATTTCCCTTTGTTACAAGCTGCATCAGTGTGTCCATTTTAATTATCCTCCTCTTTCATCATCATAGCCGCCAGCCTTTTCTTTAAATTTCCGGCTGTCCGGCAGCATGGAATATCCCCTCTGAATTTCCACGCAATAAAATAAGAGCTGATATTGATCAGCTCTCCAAAGAGTAGAACATTTGCATACAACGGGGAGTTGCCCCATTGTGGTTATTTGTATGCCCTGTCCTTTTGCCTGAGAGATCGACCGATACCATGGACATGAACCGGTCTTACACCTTCGGCGCTCCATACGGAGACTCTCCAGAGTGTCCAGACGGACGTTTGTCCGCCTGGACTGCACTTATGTGTTACATACTATCACAGTTTTCCTTCTGTATCAACGTGTTTTTGAAGTAAAGCAGCAAATTTTGTAATTTTTGTAAATATTGTCACATATGACCTGCAGATCATCTGTCTTTTGCTTCAATCTGACGAACCATTTTCTGACCGCTCCGCATGAACCTCCTGACGCTGTTTTGCAGTTTCAATCTCATGCTGCTTTAACGCCTCCGAGAACTCTACGCGGATCTCCGTTCCCTTGCCCTGCTCACTCTCAAGGGTCAATTTTGCCCCGTGCTGGGCAACGATGTGCTTTACGATCGCAAGTCCCAGACCGGTTCCTCCCGTCGCCTTCGAGCGGCTCTTATCCACACGGTAGAATCGCTCAAATACACGCTCCTGATGTTCCGCAGAGATACCGATTCCGGTGTCCTTCACAGAAAGGAACGTATGCCCGTTCTCAATGCCGGTCGTCACCGTCACAGTTCCGTCCTTTTTATTGTACCGGATCGCGTTGTCGCAAAGATTATAGATCAATTCCTCCATCAGCTGCTTATCCGCGAAAACCGGTGCTTCTCCGCCCTGGACCCGGATCGTCACGTTCTGTTTCTGGGCATTCATCTGGAGCATGTCCACACATTCTCTCGCCAGCGGAAACAGATCCAGATCTCTATACTCTACATCTTTCTTTCCGCCGTCAAGCTGGGAAAGCTGGATGATATCATTGATCAGGGTCAGAAGTCTCGCCGCGTTTTTATGGATCTCCGACGCAAACCGTTCTGTATTCTCCCCGGACATGCCGTGTTCGATCAGTTCCGCATAGCCGGAGATCGCCGTGAGCGGGGTCTTGAGCTCATGGGACACGTTCGCCGTAAATTCCTGCCGGACCTGGGAGCTCTTTAAGATATCCTCATGCTGCTGCCGGATCTTATTCATAAACGGTACCAGCTCCTTATAGGCCGCCTGCGTCCCCGGCTCCGAAAGATTCTCCGCCATCTGCTCGATCGGCGCCACAAGGTTCTTCGTAAAGTAATTAGCCATCATGATACAGAAGAAAAAGAGAAGGACAAATACTCCGACTACCGTCATCATCATGTTCTGGGTCAGGGCAAAAATATTGTCGCCCTCCCTCGCGATCCTTAAGATCCGTCCGTTATCCAGTCGGATCGCATAGTAGAACAGATTTTTATCCAGCGTTGTGGACCGACGGGTTCCGCTTCCTTCTCCGACCTTCGCCGCCATGAGGATCTCCGGGCGGCCTTCATGGTTCTCCATCACAGAAAAATCCGCGTTGCTGTCAAAAATAACGCTCCCGTTGGCATTCACCACCGTGATGCGCAGCGTATCCGGGTTCAGGTCGTAGGCATCCGGGTGCAGATCGGAAATATTGTCAAAGATATGCAGGTTTTTCATGACGAGGGCATCAGCCTTCAGATCCCCGATGACCTGTTTCCGGTAGACCCCGTAAAAAACAAATAAGGCACACAGCAGTGTCAGTAAAATTGCGAACACTGCCGTGGCCAGAAGTTCCATATGGATTTTCCGTTTCATTCGATCATATACCCCACATTTCTCACAGTGCGGATCATGGAACCCGCTTCACCGAGTTTCTGTCTGAGCGTCCGGATATGCATGTCCAGAGTTCTCGACTCACCTTCAAAGTCGATTCCCCAGACGCGCTCTAAAATGATCTCTCGCGTCACTACGATCCCCGCATTGTGGAGCAGGAGCTTTAACAGCTCATATTCCTTAAATGTCAGGCTGCACGGAACATCCTTCACGTATACCATATGTTTCTCATCATCCAGGAAGATATCCCCCAGGGTCAGGAATTTATCTTCCTCCATCGTCCTTCTGAGCACCGCCTTTACTCTGGCGATCAGCTCCATGACACCAAAAGGCTTTGTCAGGTAATCATCCGCTCCGACATCAAGTCCCTTTACCTTGTCGATCTCGGTACTCTTTGCCGTCACCATGATGATCGGAAGCTTTTTCGTCTCCGGGCGGCGGCGGAGCTTTGCAACGATCTCCAGTCCGTCCTCGTCCGGCAGCATAATGTCCAAAAGGGCAAGATCCGGCTGCTTCTCTTCCAGCTTTTTATAAAAATCGCGGGCACATTCAAATCCTTCCACCTGATATCCGCTGTTCTTTAGCGCGAACATCTCAATCTCCAGAATATTTTTATCATCTTCTACCGCATAGATCAGAGCCATGGTCCTTTCCTCCTGTCTCACTTTCTGTATTACTGTTCAGCACTAAAAACATTCTACTACATATTTTCCTATACCGGAAGCATATATTTGCCGCGGTACTGCTCTACCATCGCCGCGAAATGCGGATCTCCGTCACGCTTCAGGTTGTCAAGGTAACCGTGGGTATCAAAACCGTCACGGTCGATCTCAATGACGCTGACTGCGATGTTGGAGCAATGGTCGGAAACACGCTCCAGATTCATGGAAATATCAGAAAGCACAAATCCCTGCTCGATCGTGCATTTTCCCTTCTGAAGTCTTCGGATATGGTTTGCCTTTACGACGGTATTGATATCGTCGATGACCTCCTCAAGAGGCTCCACTCTGGCTGCCTCATCCGTATTGTTCGTCTCAAAGGCATCGATGGACAGGTTCAGGATCTCCTTTACCGCGTCGAAGAATATGCCAAGTTCCTTCTCTGCCTTGCTGGAGAACTGCATTTCTTTTTCCTTCATCTCTTTTGCGGAAGCTTTCAGGTTCATGCCGTGATCGGAAATACGCTCAAAATCTCCGATACAGTGTAAAAGCAGGGATACGGTATGGCTGTCTGACTTGGAAAGATTCTTTCCGCCAAGCTTTACCATGTAAGTTCCAAGCTCATCCTCATAGCGGTCCACAAGGTTTTCCAGGGCCTCCACACGGGCTGCCTTTTCGTCATCATAGCCGTGAAGCAGATCCACCGCCGTGAAGAAGCATTCCCGTGCAAGCTTCGCCATCTGGATCGTCGTCTGACGGCACTGTTCAACCGCAAAAGCCGGCGTGTCGAGGAAACGCTGGTCGAGAAGACGGAACGCGTCTTTTTCCTGATTCTGAGCCGGAGCTTCCTTCTTCTCTTCCGGGATCGTGAGACATGCAAGTTTTACAAGGCCACTGCCGAACGGAAGAAGCATGATCGTTGCCGCTATATTAAAGCTGCTGTGGATCACGGCAATTCCCATAGCGTTTGCCGCTGTGTCCAGGAAGGAAAAATGAACGACCGCGTTGATCGTATAAAAGACGATCATAAAAATAACGGTACCGATAATATTAAAGTAAAGATGGACCAGCGCCGCGCGCTTTGCGTTCTTTGAGGCACCGATGCTGGAGAGCATCGCTGTCACACAGGTTCCGATATTCTGTCCCATAATGATCGGGAGCGCAGTACTGAAATTTACCGCCCCTGTGGCACATAACGCCTGAAGAATACCGACGGACGCAGAGGAGCTCTGGATGATCGCTGTGAGGACAGCGCCTGCGATCATTCCGAGGACCGGGTTTGAGAACATTGTCAGGATTCCGGTAAATTCCGGGACATTTGCCAACGGTTTGACGGCACCGCTCATTGTCTCCATTCCGGTCATTAAAATCGCGAAACCGATCATGATGGTTCCTGCATCTTTTTTCTTCTCCTTCTTGGAGAACATGATAAAACAGACGCCGATGAGTGCCAGAATCGGTGAAAATGATGTCGGCTTTAACAGCTGTACAAAGAAATTTCCACTCTCAATTCCGGTAAGGCTTAAGAGCCAGGACGTCACCGTCGTTCCGATGTTCGCACCCATGATGATGCCGACCGCCTGGGTCAGCTTCATGATACCGGAGTTTACGAAACCTACGACCATGACGGTGGTTGCGGATGACGACTGGATGATCGCCGTAACTCCCGCTCCTAAAAGGACCGCCTTGATCGGATTTGATGTCAGTTTTTCAAGAATTCTTTCCAGCCTTCCACCGGAAAGCTTTTCGAGACCTTTCCCCATAGTCTCCATTCCGTAAAGGAACAGCGCGAGCCCGCCAAGCATCGTCAATACACCAAAAAAATCCATAAATTTCCCCTCTTCAAAATTTTGATCATTCATTAACTTTTTACATTTCTTTCTTACCATGTATCAGAATATCAAGGAAATGTAAAATGCTTGACAGGGGTTATGTAAAATCTGTGTAAAATTGTGTATTTAAACAGGAACAAAATATAATTAAAAAATGAGTTGTTTTTATACTGGAGTCGATTGATAGAATCTGTAGATTATGGTAGAATTTTCTCATGGTGTCACCATAACGGTAGGCGGTTGGTCCCCGAATTACATAGAACCTGTAAAGGAATCTTATGGAAAGGAGGGGATGCCATGAGCATTATTGATTTCATTGCGGTCGTGAGCTTCGGTCTTGCTTGTTTCGGACTGGGGTATACGCTTGGAAAAGATACTGTAAATGCAAAAAAATAACCGCCCCGACCTGACAAATCGAACGGTTATTTTTTCAACATAAAGTTCAGGATCAACCGTCTATCGGTGACACCTCTTTACAGGTAATATAACACACTCATAAAAATATTTCAACATCTATTTTCCGATCATTTTCCCCACATCCAACAGTCCCCATCCCTGCTGGTTTCTCGGCAGCCCGATATCCACCGAACTTTCCCTCAGTCTCAGTTTCACATCCTTATTTGTCATGTCCGGAAACCGTTCCAGTAAAAGAGCGACGGCTCCGGAGACGATCGGTGTGCTCATGGAAGTTCCGCTCTTGATGGTATATTTGTCGGCTCTGCTGGAGCAGCTCACAACGCTGCAGCCCGGTGCAACGAGATCCGGTTTGCAGATGCAGGCCGCCGTGGGGCCGCGGCCGGAATAATCCACCATCCGGTTTCCACCGACCAGTACCTCCCGGTCATCGTCCGAACAGCCGACCGTGATCACCTTCCGGCTGATCCCCGGTGTCGTGATGCTCATGGTCCTGGGACCATTGTTTCCCGCCGCCACCACCACAACAAGCCCGGCATCCCATGCCCGGTTCACGCCTTTCACCAGGGCGGAATTTTCGCTCATCCCCCGCTTCGAGCAGGCACCCACCGATATATTTAAGATCCGGATGCCAAGCTTTTCCTTTCTCTCTAAGATCCAGGAGATTCCCGCCAGGACATCCGAAGAATATCCATTTCCTTTCCGATCCAGGACCTTCACCATAACGAGGTCACAGCCCGGCGCGATCCCGCTGTACCGCCCGCCGGACATGCGCCCGCTGCCGCCGATGATCCCGCAGATATGGGTCCCATGCCCACAGTCATCGTAGGCGAAGTTCTTCCCATTCACCATGTCTGCGAACCCGGTCACCCGGCTGTCAAAATCCCGGTGAAGAAAGATCCCGGTATCCAAAACCGCCACGCCGATGCCTTTTCCAGTGAGTCCCAGGCGGTAAGCCGCGCCGCAGCGGATCTGATCTTTAATATGGTTCACATGTAAGATTCCTCTATTCTATTCCTCTTACTTACAGGATATTCATAAACACTTCGTCTTGCGCTACTGCCCAAAATATACATCTGTGCATATCCCCACCCACAATTTGCAGTATTTCCGACACTTTTCCACATTCTTCGAAAACAGCTTCCGAATCTTAAAGAAATCTTAATAATTCATTCAAAGAATATACAATCATTTTCCGGGGTGATGTGCTATACTTTAACCATAAGAAATGCACGAGATATTTTAAATCCTTTATCCTAAACCTTTTTGAAATTGAAATCCTAAATGATGAATCCCTGTACAATATGTACAGGGTTTTTTCATGCCATTTTTCCAGAAAGATCTCCCACTTCCCATGCTTAAACCTTGTTCCCGGCCACCATCGGCGCCTCGCGCGGTCACTTGCGGCAATCTGCATCTTCGCACGAGTGTGCATCTTTAGCACATAAAAAAGAGACGGCACTCAACTCGTTCCAGGGCTAAGTACCGTCTCTCTGTTTTTAACTGCTGTCCGCCACGCCGGTCCAGATCAGCCGTCTGTTTCTTACACGTTTCTGACATTCTTAAGAATATCGCAGAAATCAAATGTAGCAAAATAATCCTTCGGAGTCTCTGCACGGCGGATCATCTGGACACTGCCGTCTTCCTTGAGAAGAAGCTCCGCGCTCTTTAATTTACCGTTATAGTTGTAACCCATCGCGAATCCGTGTGCGCCTGCATCGTGGATAAAGAGCAGATCGCCCTTATCGATCTTCGGAAGCATACGGTCGATTGCAAACTTATCGTTGTTCTCGCAGAGGGAACCTGTCACATCGTACTTGTGGTCGCAGGGCTCGTTCTCTTTTCCCATAACCGTGATATGGTGATAAGCGCCGTACATAGCCGGGCGCATCAGGTTTACCGCACACGCATCGACGCCGATGTACTCCTTATAGGTATGCTTCTCATGGATCGCTCTTGTCACGAGAGCACCGTACGGAGCCAGCATGAAGCGGCCAAGCTCTGTGAAGATCGCCACGTCACCCATTCCTGCCGGAACGAGAACTTCCTCGTAAACCTTTCTTACGCTCTCACCGATGACTTTGATATCATTCGGCTCCTGATCCGGTCTGTACGGGATACCGATTCCGCCGGAGAGGTTGATGAACTTGATATCAGCGCCGGTCTCCTTCTTTAACTTCACAGCAAGCTCAAAGAGGATCTTCGCGAGAATCGGATAGTACTCGTTCGTCACTGTGTTGCTTGCCAGGAACGCGTGGATACCGAAGTTCTTCGCGCCCTTTGCCTTTAAGATCTTATACGCCTCAGTGATCTGAGCCTCCGTCATGCCATACTTCGCGTCACCCGGGTTATCCATGATATCAGTCGCTACCTTGAATAATCCACCCGAATTGAAGCGGCAGCAGATCGTCTCCGGAATCGTTCCGATGGTCTTCTCGAGGCACTCGATGTGAGTGAAATCGTCCAGGTTGATGATCGCGCCGAGGTCATACGCGAGCTTGAACTCTTCCGGTGGTGTATCGTTTGAGGAGAACATGATGTCATGTCCGGAAAAACCGCAGGCATCAGACATTAAAAGTTCTGTCTTGGAAGAGCAGTCTGTTCCGCATCCAAGCTCCTGAAGTATTTTTAAAATAAACGGATTCGGTGTCGCTTTTACCGCAAAGTATTCCCTGAATCCCTTATTCCAGGAAAATGCCTCTTTTAATTTCAGGGCATTCTCGCGGATTCCCTTCTCATCGTAAAGATAAAACGGGGTCGGATAGGTCTTCGCGATCTCCTCCAGCTGTTCCTTCGTTACAAACGGTTTCTTCTCCATGTACGTTCTCTCCTTCGTTAGTCAGTGTTAGTCGATATTTACAACACGCATGATGTTTGTAGAAGCAGCCGGCTCATGTCTTTTCGCATAATCAACGACTCCTGCGGTTACAACTGCGATATCGCCTGTTTTTACAATACCATTCTCTTTTAAAATGTCAATACTGTTCTCAATTAAAGTGTCAGTGGATTCCGCTCTCTTTGCCTGGAACGGAGTTACACCCCAGTAGAGCATCATCTTTCGGACTGCGGAGATACTCGGGGACATTCCTACAAGTTTTGTTGACGGATGCCACTTGGAAAGCATTCTCGCCGTATAGCCGCTGATGCTCGGTGCAATGATAACCGCTGCATCAAGGGACTGTGCCGTTGCGACGGACGCATAGCTCACCGCATTGGAAATATTGTGGCGGTTATCATCGGATACGGTTCTCTTCTCGTAGAAATCACCGCTCATATGGGACTCGGTCTCCTCAACGATATGAGCCATCATCTTTAATGCCTCGACCGGATATTTACCGTTTGCAGTCTCACCGGATAACATAACGACGTCTGTTCCGTCATATACAGCGTTCGCAACGTCAGAAACCTCCGCACGGGTCGGTCTCGGGTTACGGATCATGGAATCCAGCATCTGGGTCGCTGTGATAACGACCTTACATGCGGCGCTGCACTTTTTAATCATCATTTTCTGAAGGTGCGGAAGCTTCTCCGGTGCGATCTCAACGCCCAGATCTCCGCGGGCTACCATGATTCCGTCGCTGGCCTCGATGATCTCGTCAAGGTTCTCAAGTCCCTCAGCGTTCTCGATCTTCGCGATGATTCCCATTGAGGAACCGCCCTCATCTAACATCTGGCGGATCTCACGGATCGCGTCTGCGGAACGAATGAAGGAAGCCGCGATATAGTCGAACCCAAGCTCGATACCGAAACGGATATCTTCCTTATCTTTGTCTGTTAACGCCGGAAGCTTGATCTTTACGTTCGGAACGTTTACGCCCTTTCTCTCTCCAAGCTCGCCGCCGTTCATGATCCTGCAGTAGATCTCGGTTCCCTCAACACGCTCAACATGAAGCTCGATCAGGCCGTCATCGATCAGGATCACGTTGCCCTCTGTTACGTCCTCATTTAAGCCATTGTAATTGATGTGGACTCTCTTTGCGTCACCGACGATATCCTCTGTTGTAAGGATGATCTCCTCGCCTGCTGTCAGTGTTACCTTCTTTCCGTCCTTTAAAACACCGGTACGGATCTCCGGTCCCTTTGTATCAAGAAGAGCTGCTACCGGTTTTCCAACCTCTTCCGCAACCTCGCGGAGCTGTTTGTAGCGGGCTCTCTGCTCATCGTGCGTTCCATGGGAGAAGTTAAAACGGGCAACATCCATTCCGTTTAAGAGCAGCTGTTTCATGACCTCTCTGTCATCGCTGTTCGGTCCCATGGTACAGATAATTTTTGTTTTCTTCATGTTATGCCTCCTGATTGCTGTTTGCCTGTCTTGGATCCATCCCGCCTTTTGTTACATGTTTGTGGGTATACAGGTGGTCCTGACAGTATTCATAGTCGCCTTCGCACTTGGAGCAGTAGCGGAATACAAGATTCGGGTCGTCCTCCTCCGTACGTCCGCAAACAGCACAGCGGTGTCGTCCGATCTTTTCCGCTGTCTTCTGCGCCTCGCGCATCTGTGAGTGAAAGACCTGTTTTCTCCGAATTTCCTTTGGATTCAGACGGCTCCCCCTGGACATGAAGAGGTATACGATAAAATTAAGTAAAGACATAACGATCGCAATTCTCTGCGACATGCCGCCGAAAAGGAATCCATAGACGAAGTAGAGTCCATCAAAAAGTGCCAGATACTTCGCCTTGATCGGAAGTACAAAAAACAGGTAAAACTGCATTTCCGGGAATGTGGCCGCAAATGCAAAAAACAGGGAAAAGTTCAGATAATCTGTGGTGAGAATATAGACCTGCCCTGTAATGATGTAGATCAGCAGCGCCGCAAGGACATGACCGATCACACCCATAAAAAAGTACACATTAAACCGGAAGGTTCCCCAAACCCGCTCCAGAGTCATTCCCAGATTGTAGTAAAGGTAGATCGCTATCAGGTTGAAGAAAAGACTGCCAGACGGCGGCCAGATCATAAATGTAACGACTCGCCAGATCTGTCCGTGAAGGATCGCCCTCGCATCCAACATCAGGTACTGGATGTAGAATGCCGGTGCCATCATCTGGACCAGTACGCCCACCGCATACAGGATCACGATATAATACATGAGATTCGGAATCGCGTACCGTCCGAATTTCCGCTCCATCTTGTTCATAAAATTCATTGAAGCTTTCCTTTCCTAATAGAAATATCTATTTCTCCTACGCCCCGTATTATAATTCCCAACCGTTTCTTTTGTCAAACGCTTTATGATATCGTTACTGGAATGTCTATCCATCCCCGCAACGCTTTCTCCTAAAATCTTTACACATTCTTTACAGAATTTTAACCGTTTTTAACCTCAAGATGCCAGTTCCGTCAATTGTATTTCCTTTTTTAATGTGTTATACTATGTGCGGAATTTTGACATAACAGTTCAGCTATGTGCCGATTCCGGCAGAAAATTGTATGGCTGAACGGTTCGGCATGTTGATGCCCGCATTCCGGCTGGCTGCCTGCTTTTTGCGGACGGCTCGTTTTTTTCTGTTGAAAAGGAGGTATGGGGAGAACTCCCCGCTCGTATGAATCAATGCTATCGTCTTGGAATCGATATCGGTTCCACTACAGTAAAAGTTGCCGTGATCGACGACAACAACAAAATTTTATTCGCGGATTATGAGCGGCATTACGCCAATATCCAGGAAACCCTGGCCTCGCTTCTGAAAAAGTGTAAGGGAGAACTCGGTGAACTCTCTTTACGGCCCAATATTACAGGTTCCGGCGGACTTACTCTGTCGGGTTACTTACATATTCCATTTGTCCAGGAAGTCGTAGCGGTTGCGACCGCACTTCAGGACTATGCTCCGCGGACGGATGTCGCCATCGAGCTTGGCGGCGAGGACGCGAAGATCATCTACTTTACAGGCGGGATCGACCAGCGTATGAACGGGATCTGCGCCGGCGGTACCGGTTCCTTTATCGACCAGATGGCTTCCTTATTACAGACGGATGCTGCCGGTCTGAATGAATATGCAAAGAATTATAAGGCGATCTACCCGATCGCTGCCCGCTGCGGCGTATTCGCGAAATCCGATATCCAGCCGCTGATCAACGATGGGGCTACCCGTGAGGACCTCGCCGCCTCGATCTTCCAGGCAGTCGTAAACCAGACCATCAGCGGTCTCGCCTGCGGCAAGCCGATCCGCGGAAACGTAGCGTTCCTCGGAGGTCCGCTGCACTTCTTACCGGAACTTCGGAACGCCTTTATCCGCACCTTAAATCTGACCGGAGACGCCATTATCGCTCCGGATCACTCCCACCTCTTTGCAGCCACGGGCGCTGCCATGAACGCAAAAGATGATGCGGAGATCTTCTCCCTTGACAAGCTGATCGCAGATCTTTCCGGCGGCATCAAGATGAAATTTGAAGTAAAGAGAATGCAGCCTTTATTTAAGGATGAGGCAGATTATAAGGAATTCACCGACCGCCATGACCAGTACAAGGTCCGCCGCGGTGACCTCTCCACCTATGAGGGAAATGTATTCTTAGGAATCGATGCCGGTTCCACCACAACGAAGGTGGCACTCGTCGGCGAGGATGGTTCCCTGCTCTACAGCTTTTACAGCAGCAACAACGGAAGCCCGTTGGCGACCGCGATCTCTTCCATAAAGGAGATCAAGTCCCTGCTTCCGGACAGCGCGAAGATCGCCTACTCCTGCTCCACCGGCTACGGCGAGGCTCTCTTAAAGGCGGCCTTCATGCTGGATGAGGGCGAGGTCGAGACGATCTCCCACTACTACGCGGCGGCATTCTTCGATCCGTCCGTAGACTGCATCCTCGATATCGGTGGTCAGGATATGAAATGTATCCGCATCAAGGACGGCACCGTGGACAGTGTCCAGCTCAACGAGGCATGTTCCTCCGGCTGCGGTTCCTTCATCGAGACCTTCGCAAAATCCTTAAACTACAGCGTTCAGGATTTCGCAAAGGCGGCACTTTTTGCCCAGAATCCGGTGGATCTCGGAACAAGATGTACCGTATTCATGAACTCCAACGTAAAACAGGCGCAGAAAGAAGGCGCTTCCGTTGCGGATATCTCCGCCGGCCTCGCTTACTCGGTGATCAAGAATGCCCTGTTTAAGGTCATCAAGATCACTTCTGCCGGTGATCTCGGAAAGAACGTCGTTGTACAGGGCGGAACCTTCTACAATGACGCAGTCCTCCGAAGCTTCGAGCGGATCTCCGGCTGCAATGCCGTCCGCCCGGATATCGCAGGTATCATGGGTGCCTTCGGCGCGGCACTGATCGCCCGTGAGCGTTACATGCACCGTCCCCATGAGACGACGATGCTCTCTCTGGACGATATGATCAATTTGACCTACACGACAACCATGAGCCGCTGCCGCGGATGCGTAAACCACTGTGTCCTGACGATCAACCGGTTCGAGGGTGGACGTCAGTATATTTCCGGAAACCGCTGTGAGCGCGGTCTCGGCGTGGAAAAGGCAAAACGTGACATCCCGAACCTCTTTACATGGAAGTATCACAGACTCTTCGACTATGAGCCGCTGACAGCCGACAAGGCGACCCGCGGCGTTGTGGGAATCCCGCGGGTCCTCAACATGTACGAGAACTTCCCGTACTGGGCAACCTTCTTTAAGGAGCTCGGCTTCCGCGTGATGCTGTCCCCACAGTCCAGCCACCAGATCTACGAGCTGGGCATCGAGACGATCCCGAGTGAGTCTGAATGTTACCCGGCAAAGCTTGCCCACGGACACATTTCCTGGCTCATCAAACGCGATGTGCCGTTTATCTTCTATCCGTGTATTCCTTACGAGCGGAAAGAGGTTCCGGGAGCCGGAAACCACTACAACTGCCCGATGGTCACCTCCTACTCGGAGAACATCAAGAACAACATGGAGGAATTAAAGGAAAAGAACGTGAAGTTCTTAAATCCGTTCATGGCGTTCACAAGCGAGGCGGTCCTTTCAAAGCAGCTTCAGGAAGTCTTTAAGAAGGAATTCGATATTCCGGAATCCGAGACGAAGAAGGCTGCTAAAAAGGCCTGGGATGAACTCGCCCAGGCGAGAACCGATGTGGAGAAGAAAGGCGAGGAAGTCTTACAGTACTTAAAAGACACCGGAAAACACGGCATCGTCCTTGCGGGACGTCCGTACCACATCGATCCGGAGATCAACCACGGCATCGCCGATATGATCACCTCCTACGGTTTCGCTGTCCTCACGGAGGACTCCGTATCCCATTTAGGAAAGGTGGAGCGCCCGCTCGTCGTTACCGACCAGTGGATGTACCACTCCCGCCTCTATGCGGCGGCGGCCTTTGTAAAGACACAGGATAACCTGGATCTCGTCCAGCTAAACTCCTTCGGCTGCGGTCTCGACGCCGTGACCACCGATCAGGTCAGTGATATTCTCACCCGATCCGGGAAGATCTATACGGTCTTAAAGATCGATGAGGTCAACAACCTCGGAGCCGCAAGGATCCGTATCCGTTCTTTGATCTCCGCCCTCCGCGTCCGCGAGGAACGCCGCTACACGAGAAATATCGTGTCCAGCTCCTACAACCGCGTAATCTTCACGAAGGAGATGAAAAAGAACTATACGCTACTCTGCCCGCAGATGTCCCCGATCCACTTCGAGCTCATCGAACCGGCAATCCGCAGCTTCGGCTACAACCTCGTCGTTCTCCAGAACGATGACAAGACAGCCGTGGATACGGGATTGAAATATGTAAACAACGATGCCTGCTATCCGTCCCTGATCGTCATCGGACAGATCATGGATGCCCTGCTGTCCGGAAAGTATGATCTCGATCACACGGCCGTCCTCATGAGCCAGACCGGAGGCGGCTGCCGTGCGTCGAACTACATCGGATTTATCCGCCGCGCTTTGGAAAAAGCCGGAATGGCGCAGATCCCGGTCATCTCCATCAACGCGAACGGTATGGAGACGAACCCGGGCTTCACCTACACGCCGTCCATGCTTGTGAAGGCTCTTCAGGCTGTTGTATACGGTGATGTATTTATGCGTGTTCTCTACGCTACAAGACCTTACGAGGCCGTTCCAGGCTCCGCAAATGCGCTCCACGAGAAATGGAAGAATATCTGTGTCAAAGCACTCTCCACAAAGAGCGCCGGAATGATGACCTTTGTGAAGAATATCCGCGGCATCATCCACGACTTCGATAACTTAGAGCGCACGAATGTCCACAAACCGAAGGTCGGAATCGTCGGAGAGATCCTCGTGAAATTCTCACCGACCGCCAACAACCACATCGTGGAGCTCTTAGAGTCCGAGGGCGCTGAGGCGGTAATGCCGGATCTCATGGATTTCCTGCTTTACTGCTTCTACAACAGCAACTTCAAGGCAGATAATCTGGGAATGAAGCGCTCCACGGCGCATCTCTGCAACATGGCGATCTCCCTTCTCGAGTACATGAGAAAGGCCGCAAGAATTGCTCTTGAAAAGAGCACTCACTTCACTCCGCCTTCAAGGATCAAGGATCTGGCAGTGATGGCAAACGGCTTTGTCTCCCTTGGAAACCAGACCGGTGAGGGCTGGTTCCTGACCGGTGAGATGCTGGAGCTCATCAAGAGCGGTGTCAACAACATCGTCTGCGTTCAGCCTTTCGGCTGCCTGCCGAACCACATCGTCGGAAAAGGGGTTATCAAGGAACTTCGCTACGCGAACCCCAAGGCCAACATCATTGCCGTCGACTATGACCCGGGCGCAAGTGAGGTAAACCAGTTAAACCGTATCAAGCTGATGCTTTCCACAGCTCAGAAAAACCTTGAAAAAGAGGAATATATGGATCCGAATCTGGCGAAGACATTAAAAAAGGTGGAAGAACTTTCTTCCAAGCGGGTCAATAAGTGTCGGTTGTAATCCACACTCCAAAAGCTTCTAAAAGTAAAACCGGAAATAAAGGATACTCCTATCAATTTCATGAAACGCAAAGACAGCGGCAGGTATCTAAAACGATACCTGCCGCTGTCTGTTATCTTCCGACCAGCGCTCCGACACGATAGCCATCTGGCATGCATTTCACGGAAACCGATCCGAAAAATACATGCTGTTCATTTCATTTAAATCTTATAGGAAACCGCCATCAAGCCTCCGGCTTCTCGTAGCTGCGATGCATAGAGAAGGAATCCATATCGTAATTCTTTAAGTTCTCCCATACTCCGCGGCCGTCTGCCTTCGCAATCACAGCGTCACGGTCTTTCTTGAATGCCATCTCCTGTTTCATGTTGCTCGGTCCGCCTACGCAGCCGCCCTGGCACATCATACCCTCAATGAAGTCTTCCGGAAGTCTGCCGACCTTGAGAAGAAGAAGGGCTTTCTTAACCTCAGCCGCACCGCTGCAGCGCGCAACCTTAACATCTGCGTTCTCGCCTTTTTCCTTGAAGCACTCGATCACTGCGTTTGTCACGCCGCCGCCATTGCCAAAGCGTTTTCCGAAGACACTGCCTTCCTGCTTTGTCTCCTCAGCCGGCTCAAGCTCAACTTCTTTTCCGCGCAGCATTTCGATGGCCTCACCGAAGGTCAGAACATAATCCGCATTGTTCTCGATGGACTTGTCAGCCGCCTCAGACTTCTTTGCCATACACGGTCCGATAAATACGGTAACTGTCTCCGGATCGATCGCTTTTAACATTCTGGATACCGCGCACATCGGGGATACCGTTGTGGACATATTATCGATCAGAGTCGGGTAGTGTTTCTTGATCATATTTACAAATGCCGGACAGCAGGAGGTCGTCATCTTCTTGCCTTCCTTAAATGCCTCTGCCCATTCCATTGCCTCGTAAGCTGCTGTCATATCAGCACCGGCAGCAACCTCTACCATATCGGCAAAGCCAACCTTCTTTAATGCAGTACGCCAGCTCTCCATTGTGATATCCTGGCCGAACTCACCTTCAGCAGCCGGAGCAACCATGGCAACGACCTTCTTGCCGGCCTTGATCGCCTCGATCACCTGTACAACATATACCTTGGAGGAAATTGCACCGAACGGGCAGCTTCTTACGCAGGCACCGCACTGGATACATTTCTTTTCATCGATCTGGCAGATTCCGGTCTCCGGATCCATTGTGATCGCATCTACCGGACATGCACGGCGGCACGGACGGATCAGCTCAGCGATCGCATTGTACGGACATGCCTGAGCACAGCGTCCGCACTCTTTACAGACACTCGGATCGATATGGGCACGGTCGCGGCCGATCGAGATCGCACCAAAGTTACATGCGTTCTGACAGGCTTTACCCATACATTTCTGACAGTTATCGGTTACAACGAATCTTGTGATCGGACACTCCTCACATGCAGAAGAGATGACCTGAATGATATTGTCGCTCTGTTTGTCACTCGGACATTTTCCCTCCACGAGACGGATTCTCTGACGGATGATCTCTCTCTCCTTGTATACACAGCAGCGGAACTGTGCCTTTGGACCCGGGATCAGTTTGAACGGGATATTGTCTCTCTCTTCCTCGAGTCTGCCCTCAAAAGCCAGCCTGGAAACTGTGCGCAGCACGTTATACTTGATCTTAAGCAGTGCCTCATCGTTGGTTTTCATACCATTTCCTCCTAAATTTCGAATCCTCTATCTTACCTTAATTTTTAATGTTTTCGCATCATATTATCGCATATCCCCCTTTGCAAAGCAAGTCGGAAATTGTATATAATCCAACGCATTCCGGGGAAAAACCTTATTTTCTTAAATTGTATACAATAAAGTACAGGCAGCGAAATTTCTTGTATTTTCCTGGGTTTTTCTGTCTTTCTGTGTCGGATATTTGTTCGCAGTATGCGGCTGTCCAGCACCGCTTTCTTTGTCTCTTTTTTTCACAAAGTCAGGTTCCGGTTCCGCCTCTTTCCCGCCACTCCGTTTCCGATTATTTTCGGTTTGGCATATGCAGCCTTCGCCTTTAAAACATGTTTTTCCCCAGTCTCATGTTGGATTGACATTCCTAACTCCCCATGATATATTCTATTTAGTTCGGTCGTGCTAACCCCAAAGGTCAACCGTCCTGAGGGAAAAGACGAAAAGAATCTGATACGGGAATATCTGTCATATTCAGGATCCCCGGTATGCTCTTTTCGTGTGCATACCGGGGATTTATCATTCACGCAGACAGTGGGACAAGACCCGTGTCTGTCAGATTTTTTTCAGGAGGAACTAAGTATATGAGAAAAATGTTATCCGTCATGATGGCTGCCGCGATCGCGGGATCTCTCCTTGCAGGCTGCTCATCATCCACAACCGAAACAACAGCTGCCGCTTCTTCCGCGGAGGAGACAACGACTGCCGCTGAGGAGACCACAACGGAAGCCGCTTCCGAGTCCGCTGCCGAAAACACCGGTGATGAGACCGTTGTCCGTGTCGGCGGTTTAAAGGGTCCGACCACCATGGGACTTGTAAAGCTCATGGACGAGGCCGCAAACGGGGAGTCCGAGAACAGCTACGAATTCACTATGGTCACCGCGGCTGACGAGATGACCGCCATGGTCGCAGGCGGAAAAGTCGATATCGCCCTGCTTCCGGCGAACGTCGCAAGCGTTCTCTACAATAAGACAAACAAAAATATCTCCGTGATCGATATCAACACTCTCGGCGTTCTCTACTTCGTATCTGCCGACAGCTCCGTGACAACGATCGATCAGTTAAAGGGAAAGACCGTATATCTTCCGGGAAAGGGAACTACTCCGGAATACGCACTCCGCTATGTGCTCTCCGCCGCAGGACTCGGAGAGGATGATGTAACTCTTGAATTCAAGTCCGAGGCATCTGAGGTTGCTTCCGTCCTCGCTGAGGATCCGAACGCCATCGGTCTTCTTCCGCAGCCGTTCGTAACTGCCGCTCTCGCCCAGAATGAAAAGCTCTCCATCATCATGGATCTCACAAAAGAGTGGGATAATGTCCAGAGCGAAGGTTCCGGAAGCCGTCTTGTAACAGGTGTTACCATTGTAAACAATGATTTCTTAAAGGAGCACGAGGATCTCGTCGATACGTTCTTACAGGAACATGAGGCATCCATCGCCTTCACCGCGGAGGATCCGGATGCCGCAGCCGAGCTCATCGCAAAGGCTGAGATCGTCGCAAAGGCTCCGATCGCGAAAAAAGCGCTTCCGTACTGCAACATCACCTTTATCTCCGGTGATGAGATGAAAACAGCACTTTCCGGTTACCTTCAGGCTCTGTACGACCAGAACCCGGCCTCCGTCGGCGGTGAGCTGCCGGATGATGGATTCTACTATGTAAAGTAATTGTGACTGCGAAAGTTCTCAACAGTTACAAGCATTCATGCCGACTGTGAAAAACGAGGTATGGCTGGCAAAACAGTCATACCTCATTTCTATATCGCCGTTTATTCTCACGGAATTTAGTTTACATAAGTCAGTTTAATAGCTTGAGCCATGAGAAATATCTGTTATA
>NZ_WQPW01000029.1:0-42766 GCF_018785465.1 Clostridium sp. MCC328 | reverse complement strand
GCTGGAAGGCAAAAATCCCATCAGCGAAGCTGATCTGGAATGGATTTTTGCACGTAACTATGAAGGCACTGAATAGTTACTATAATTTTATTATTACGATTACATGCAGAAATTCAACCGCTGGAAAACAGCATTGATTTTTATTACACTTTATGAAAGGAGACAGCCGCCATGGATCATCGTTTTTCCGGATTTCTCCGCAGGCTCTCGATCATCCTGTTCTGGATCGTCCTCTGGCAGACCGCAGCCTCCCTGATCCGGAATCATATTTTCCTTGTGGGACCTGTCGATACGCTGCGGGCGCTCTGTGAGCAGATCGTTCTCCCAGACTTCTGGTCCGCCATCGCGTTTTCTTTCTGGCGGATCAGCATCGGATTCTTTCTGGCATTTTTTCTTGGACTTTTCACCGGATCTCTGGCATACCGTTTTCCCATCGTGGACGAATTTTTAGAGCCGCCGGTGCAGCTCATGAAGACGGTTCCCGTCGCGTCCTTCGTGATCCTGGCACTGATCTGGACCGGCTCTAAAAACCTCTCCGTCTTTATCTCGTTCCTCGTGGTCTATCCCATGATCCATGTGAACACGAAAGCCGGGCTGATATCTGCGGACCGGGAGCTTTTAGAGATGGCGGAAGTCTTCCACGTCCCGTTTATCCGCCGGGCGTTCTATATCTACCGCACAGCACTCTACCCGTACTTAAAAAGCGCCTGCCGCACTGCCCTCGGCATGGGATTTAAGTCAGGGATCGCTGCCGAAGTCATCGGTGTGCCGGACGGTTCCATCGGCGAGGGGCTGTATCTCGCGAAGATCTATCTGAGCACCGCGGAGCTCTTCGCGTGGACGGTCGTCATCATTCTTGTGAGCAGTCTGTTCGAAAAGGGATTCCTGTGGATTCTGAAAAAATGTGCCGGAAAGGGGGCCGATGTGAATGAGTCCGATAAATAAAAAAAATGACACTGCCCTCACACTCCGCTCTGTCACCAAATCCTACGACGGGCAGCCGGTTCTCTCCGATCTCTCCCTGGAATTTTCCTCCGGAACTTTCTACTGTCTGATGGCACCATCCGGAAACGGAAAGACTACAATGTTCCGTCTGATCCTCGGACTTGAAAAGCCGGATTCCGGTGTGATCCTGTTCGGTACATCAGCAGGGGATACCGGCAATAACGATATAAAAGCATCTTCCGGCACGGTATCAAAATCTGATCCTTGCAGGATCCGGGGAATGCGTCCCCTGATCTCCGCAGTTTTTCAGGAAAACCGTCTTCTGGAAGGCTATACCGCCATTGAAAACCTCCGCTTCGCTCTTGGAAAGCGATATTCCAGCGAAGCTCTGACCGCATACCTGCTCCGTCTTCTCCCGGAAGACGCCCTGAATAAGCCTGTCTGTGAATTTTCCGGCGGCATGAAGAGGCGTGTCGCGATCCTGCGCGCGATCCTCGCACCGACCGATATCATTCTCATGGATGAGCCGTTTACCGGCCTTGACGCGGATACAAAGCAGCTCACGATCGATCTGGTCAAAGAACTCTGCGCCGGAAAGCTCCTGATCATCGCTACCCATGCGGAGGACGACGCAGAGCTTCTGGGGGCGAAGATCATTCACTTATAAGTCAGGAAAACGCATTTTATTATTTACGCACTGTGCAGACAGTAACAGATTTTTCTCTCTATCTTGCCGCAAGCAGCTTATCTATCTTTCTCATATGGAAGAAATAGACCACGAACATTGAACATCCCGTAAACAGCCAGGACGCCACATACACATTCATCAACATATCATAAGTCGTGAACATGCGGAATATCGTTGTGATCCAGATCAGACGGAATACGACCGTACCGAGAATCGTGATGATGGATGGCTCCAGAGACTTTCCAGTTCCTCGCAGGCAGGAACTGGCAACCTCATATGTCGCAGTTAAACCTTCCAAGGCACACACACGATCCATTCGTATGATCCCGTATGCCGCCACCGCAGCGCTCGTCGTATAGATGCTGACGAAAAAATCTTCCCACACGATAAAGATCACGCTGAGGATCTCCGTAAATCCGAATCCAAAGAGCAGGCAGAGCCAGAAGATCTTTCTGCATCTCTTCATGTTGCCCGCACCAAAATTCTGACTTGTAAATGTAACCGCCGCCTGGGCAAATGCACCTGCAATATCATATGTAAAATACTCAAAATTCAGCGCCAGGGATGAACCCGCGATGGCCGCCTCACCGAACATGTTGATCCCACTCTGGATAAACACGTTGGAAACAGAAAAGATCGCACCCTGAATTCCTGCCGGGATACCGATCGCCAGCACCTTTTTCAGCTCATTTGTATCGATCCGCATCCTGTCAAACCAGAAGCTGAACTCATCATTCCTGCGGTACAGATGGGAGATAATGAGGAATGTGCTGACCACGTTGGAGATCACCGTGGCGATGGCAACGCCCGCAACTCCCAGATGGAATCCGATCACAAGGAGCAGGTTTAAAATTACATTCAGCACGCCGGACACGATAAGGTAGTACATCGGTCTCCTCGTATCACCGTAGCTTCTGACAATGGCAGCACCAAAGTTGTACGCGACCATAAACGGAATTCCCACAAAATAGATCCTGATATATAAGAGTGCCTGATCCAGCACTGTCTCCGGCGTTCCGGATGCCACAAGGACCATTCTTGCCACCAGCATTCCGATCACGAGAAGCGCAATTCCGAGAACCGCACCGAAGGTCAGGATCGTGTGGACCATGCTGTTGATCTTACCGCGGTTCTTCTGACCAATAAGGTTCGCCAGAGCTGCATTCGGTCCCACAGAAAGTCCGACGATCAGGTTCACGAAAATTCCAACCAGTGCCACACAGCTTCCCACTGCCGCCAGCGCCTGCTCCCCCGCGAATCTTCCCACAACGGCAACGTCCGCCGAATTAAATAGCTGCTGCAAAATACTGCTGAACGCTAACGGTATCGAAAACAGGATCAGTTTTCCTGCCAGTCCTCCGTTTAACATATCCATTTCCTTTGATCTTACTGATGTTTCCAATGGCTTTCTCCTCTTTAACATATCTGTATTCTATTATCTTCAGATCTTCTTCTACGTCATAGCACAATAAATACTATCTTTACCTCTTCCGCTACCTTATTTGGCCTCTGGCTATCAATATTTCTCCAGTCAAGCCCAAGTGAATGCTTAACGTCTAAAATCCCGCATGACACTTGTTTTCATGTCATACGGGATATTTTAAGCTGCACGATTTAAAGCGCTGACTTGATCAATAAATTCCTTCATATCCTCCACATAACGATATGGTGCATACTCTGAATAAATATCAGGATCATCCAATATTACAATCTGGACTCCATCCGCTCTTAATGCCTCCAGCGTTCCCGGAAGACATCTGGCCTCATTTATTGTTTTGCAGCGATACGCTATACAACCCTGGCGGTCAAATACTTTTGCAACAATATATATTTTTCTATCACCCATATAGTTCCTCCTCTGCTTATTTTTAGTATCCATAGTATAGCATACTCCAATTTTAATGTCATGGTATTTTGCTAAAATACCTTTTCTCTTTTATCTGATTCCATCAGTGATTCATACCCCATGGCTGCAGACAAAAAGCAAAGATCTTCGCCGGATCATTGTACTATTTTCATTTTTACTGCTGCTCAAAATCATGTAAAATATTATACTTTCATCATTGACAGGTAAAAAAACTATGGGTATAATAAAAATGTCTTTTAAATCAATTTGATTTTGCACGAGTGGCTCAGTGGTGGAGTATCGCCTTGCCAAGGCGAGGGTCGCGGGTTCGAATCCCGTCTCGTGCTTTATAGTTAAGTGTGCCGGAGCCTTTATTTACAAGGTTTTTCGGTCTTTTTTGTTCTATCCTGACTCATTCCAATGGGGTAGAGTGGGATAGACTAATTCACTAATGCATATTCCATATCTGCTTCTTTCTGTGCATCATCATTTCGGTTAAAACAATAATTATGCAAGGTGGTTCGTTCATCTTGATGACCGACTTGTTTTCTAACCTCATTGATATTGATTCCAGCATCTAACAAAGTTGAAATAAAGGATTTGCGGATCTTATGGGTGCTTTTCGGATTGATGTTGATGTGTTCACAGTATTTTCTGATCCTTGTATCTACTGCTCTGGGTGTGATACGTTTCCCTTTATCAACAAATAAGAAATCATGATCCCGATAGTGGTTGTTTTCGTTGCTATCCAGAATCAATTTTATGATCCGTCTGAAGTGCGATATTCGTAACACATTATCTGCAAGAGACCCAAAGCGACAGGAAGATCGAGTGATTAAAAGCTTATGCGAATATTTCAACATAAATAGGTTGGATGTACATATTACTCTGGAGAATCATATCGCGAATTATGATTTCGAACAGAAAAAGTTTAAAAGAGGTAGAAAAAGTCAGAAAGACATTGAATATTTTTTGACGGAGTACGATAAATCATGGAATACTGAAACGATTAATAGGTATCTTGACGAATGGATTGAAAAAGAAGAGAACGAATTTGGAAGGGATGATTCAGTAGATCAATTTATAGAGGAATTAGAGACTGAAGATAGCATTGAGGAATTTTATGCCAATTTTTTTATAGATCCAAAAGGTTCATTGGAGCGATTGGCACGTGCATTAAATAAAAATTAGGAGAGTCTGAAATTATTGAACATAGAGAAGGTACACTGATAATTGTGTACCTTCTCTGTTTGCTTATTATTCAAAAAACTTTTCAATCGGCACTTGAAGTATCTCTGATAATCCATAAAGTTCAATATCTGTAATTGTTCGTGAACCGTCCTCGATTCTGGAAATAGACCCCCTACATATATATACAGCCAGTGTTTCAAGCTTATCGGATAATTGTTGCTGGCTCAGTTTTCGCATTTTTCGGTAGTATTTAATCTTTTCACCAGTGATGTTCATGGATGTTCCTTCAATGATACGCGGCATTATTTTCAATCTCCTTTTATATCTTTTTGTCTTGTAATAGGACAAAAACAATGCTATACTGATTTATGGAAAAAATTGTCCTATAACAGGACAAACACTAAAAATAATGAGGAGGACTACAATGAGCAGTAAAAAGCTGGCGAAAAAAGTGCTGATTACAACGTTATCAGCAAGTATGGTGTTACCTTTTGGAAGTGCTGTATATGCAAATACACAGGCATTACCAAACGGAACGATTGTTACCGAAAATGGTGTAGGATATTTGAAGGATTCCAATGGTGAAAAATATTCCGGATGGTTTTTCGACTCTAATGATGAATGGTACTATTTCAATGAGACTAACAAGGCCATGAAAAAGGGATGGCATCATGATGATAAGGATGGCTATTGGTATTATCTGAATTCGTCAAATGGTAAAATGGCCACAGGATGGCAGAAAATTGATGGAAAAGAATATTTCTTCCAGCCTGTAAGAGATATGGGGAACTACCATTTTAATAATGAACAAGAAAAATGGCTGTATTCCATGAATAGCAAAGTTCCATACGGAGCAATGTATGTGAGCACAACTACACCGGATGGCTTCAAGGTAGATGGTAGTGGGGCCAAGGTTGCCGAAGAAACAGCCGCACAGTCTGGAAATACTAATGCTTCATCCGGTACACAGACAACAAAAAATGGCTGGGTATCTGAAAACGGAAGCTGGCACTATTATGAGAATGGTGCTATGGCTAAAGATAAATGGCTGAATGTGTCTGGAAAATGGTACTATGTTGTATCAGATGGTTCTATGGTTACCGGTACATGGAAAGATATTAGCGGTAAGTCCTATTATTTCGGTTCAGATGGAGCAATGTATGTAAGCACCACTACACCGGATGGTTCCAAAGTAGATAGCAACGGAGCAAAAGTAACCGGGCAGACAACAACACAGACAGGAAATGGCGGTACTTCATTTAGTACGCAGACAGTGAAGAATGGCTGGGTATCTGAAAACGGAAGCTGGCATTATTATGAAAATGGAACGCTGGCAAAAAATAAATGGCTGAATGTATCTGGAAAATGGTACTACGTTGTATCAGATGGTTCTATGATTTCGAATACATGGAAAGAAATCGGCGGAAAATCCTATTATTTTGGCGCTGATGGAGCAATGTATGTGAATACAACAACACCGGATGGAAAAAAGGTCAATCAACTAGGCGTTGTTATAGAAGAGGAGGTAAAACCAACAAAAATAAACTACGCTAACACCCTTGAAGGGACATTTATTCCAACAGCAGAATATGAATCATATAAGTGGTGGACAGAAAATGGAGATACCGTTATAAATGATGAAAGAATAAAGTATTATGGATATAATGATTATGATAGAATGGCATTTGCAGTTACTTATTATCCAGAGTTGGAAGATTTATATTGGACTGAAACATCTATAAGTAACAATGAATTTTCGACAACTGCGGAACAAGGTTTTATGGGAAAATTTCTTATTAGTGGTAGCATAATATGGAAAGGAAATGACATCGCCACTTTAGTTTATGACAGAAATAGTGGAAGTGGTGAGTTAAAGGTTTTAGATAACAATACTATTCAAATAAATGGGGATAAACTTATTAGAGTAAAATAGTAATCAAGGCTAGATTAGAGGGTACTGCTTCTAATCTAGCCCTTTTCAATAATGGGGAATTTATCGACCACTATAACAAGCAGTAAAGGGGTAAAATGTATCTGCTCTGCAGACCCCTTGACAGCTTTCCACTCTGATTTCTAAGTTGTAGACAGCCTGTAGACACACGTTAGACAGTGTGCATTCCTCCTTGATTTTAGTAGCTTTCCCGACATTGGGAGAGTTCGAATCCCGTCTCGCGCTTTCAATGATACAAAAAAGGAGGTATCCGCTGGATATCTCCTTTTTTTGTATGTTCAAGCCCTGCCGGGCTCGAACGGTTCGATTGTCTACGCTCCGCTTCGGACGTCGCAGGCGAACGTCCATCGGACGTTCTGCGACGTCTCGTTCTCTCACACTGAATTAGTTTCCCGGAAATCCCGCAATATTTCCAATGGCTTCCGCCGGTGCAGCTGCGGATGTTTCATCACCCGGGCCGTTTGGTGCGGCTGCCGTCGTTGCTTCTGTCTCCGGTGCAGCCGTCGTCGCTGCCTCAGTTGCTGCCGCTGTCGTCGATGCAGTCGTTGTCTCACTGTGTGTGCCCTTTGTCTCAGAGCCACCGGTGGACGCCGCTGTCGTCGATGTGCCGGAAGAACCGGCGGCTGTTGTCGCGGCGGCGGAACTCTCCGGTGCGACGCTCTCACCTGGAACGTACCCGTCCGGCATTCCGTCTACAGCTGCTGCCGACGTGGACTCAACGGCTGTCGTCTCATCCGGTGAAACCTTCACGGTTCCTGTATTTCTGCGGATCACAGCTGCATGTCCCTTGTAAGTCTTCGCGTGATCTTCTGTCTTCTCGATAACGGTTCCGTTCTTTGAAACGATCTTATAGGTAACCCAGCGGCTGCCGTTCGTCGCTGCCTTCTGTGTCACCTCGGTGCCCGGATCCAGCGTCGGGTCTTCCACATAGGTCGGCTCCGGCGGCGGAAGCTCATCCGTCTTCTCAGACTCCAGACTCCAGGTGATTCCATCTTCCAGAACCGGTACTCCGTAGAAGGAGACCGTCATCTTCCGGTTGCTGTAGTTCGCGCGGATACCGATCGCCGCCTTTGATGTATTGATAAACCTGAAATCCGGAATATCCCAGCTGATCGCCGCATCCTGTCCCGGAGTTACGTAGTTCGGCTCAAAGGTATGGGATCTTCTGTATGTGATCTGCATTCCGGACTGGAACGCGACCCGGTACATCGTTGAAGATACCTGGCAGACTCCGCCTCCCGGTTCCTGAACGACCTCGCCTCCACTGTAGGCAGCCGCTTCCTGATATCCCTTTTCCGCCGTGCGCTGTCCTACAACCTTATTAAAGGAAAATTCCTCACCCGGCCGCACGATGGTTCCGTTGATAGCTCTGGCCGCAAGCTTTACGTTTGTATTTCTCTTCTCGTTGGCGGTCGTCTCCGTCGTAAACGTAGAAAGAGTCTTATACTGCTCCTTCGCGTTCGCTGCGGAAAGCTCCGGCTGGCTCTCATTGACCTCAGCCTGTATCACGGCGTCATAGTTTCCGCTTGTCGCAGCCTCCACGAGGTCCTTTATAAGCTTCTCCTGGTTCACCGCCTTGCCCGGAGCTCCGTCCGCAAACAGGAACTTATCCGTCGCAGCGTCATACTCGGAGATCGAGCCGTTCTTTGCCTTCACATCCCACTTCGCCGCCGCGTCCGCCGCTGCCTCTGCCGCAGCGGACTGCAGATCCTCAGAGTCTTCAACCGCGAAGGTATACTCTCCCTCTGCCTTTCCCGTGCAGATCCCATCTAAAAACGCGTCAAGATCGGAGTCGATCAGGTTCTCCGCGTCGATGCTCTCCCCGTTGTAGGTGATCGTCACCTTCCACGGATATTCTTTTTCAATTGCGGCCTTCGCCTCACTTCGCGTCATTCCCTTTAAGGAAATTCCATTTACGCTGATATCGGATGCCTGGAATGTGGATTCCTCTATGGCTCCCGCCTCTGTCTCTTTTCCATGGCTCTTTCCGCCGGAAAAGATCCGGATCACGCCCGCGATCAGCACGATGCAGATCACCGCACTGCCGATCATGATCCGCCGTCTTATAATGCGCTTTCTCTTCCTGCGCTGCGCCCGGATCCATGCCGGGGAATGCTGGCGGTAATCATCCCGATATTCTCTCTGTCTGTTTGTGTTTGTATTTCTCTTTTCCATATTTTTTCAACTTTCTGGAAAATTAGAATCGTTTTCCATGCTTATGTCAACATAGTTACAGGGTCCGCATCAAATGATGCCGAACCCTGATGTATACAATGCTCACCGTACACTGCTGTACGCTTCTCGGATACTCACTCATTATATCGGTCTGTCAAACCATTGTCAAGAATCCCGGAGGTCTATTTGTATCTCATATTATCCGAGGAATCCCAGATGCTCCAGCAGGATCTTGATCCCCATGAGTATCAGGATCACTCCGCCGGCCAACTCCGCCCTCGACTTATATTTCATCCCAAATACATTACCGGCCTTTACCCCGATTGCTGACAGGACAAACGTCGTACAACCGATAAAGGTCACCGCCCAGACGATATTTACATGGAGAAACGCAAAGGTGACTCCCACCGCGAGGGCGTCAATACTCGTCGCAACCGCCAGCGCCAGCATGGTCTTCACATCAAAGCTCGCGCTGACCTCTTCCTCTTCGTCCTCTCTGGATTCTTTGATCATGCTTGATCCAATGATCCCGAGAAGCACAAAGGCGATCCAGTGGTCGATCTGGGTGATCATGGATTCAAACTGGCTTCCCAGAAGATAGCCAAGTGCCGGCATCAGCGCCTGAAATCCGCCAAAATATGCGCCGCAGAGCAGCGCATGCTTCGGTTCCATTTTCGTCACCGACAAGCCCTTACAGACAGACACAGCGAAAGCGTCCATCGACAGCCCCACAGCAAGGATAAAAAGCTCTAAAAGTCCCATAAGTCATGTTCCTCCTAAAAATTGCTTATTTTTTCTGATAAAAAGGAATCCGCTTTCCTGTGCAATCCTTCCGCCTCGCACATTGCGCATCTCAGGCATGCAGTGCCTTTTTGTTTAACAGAACGTTCCATCGGGATTTCCTCTTAAACAAAAAAGAGACTCTCTCTGTCATTTTCGACAGATAAGTCTCATCATTTCAAGTAAAGCCAGGAACATTTCCAGTATGTTGACCCTACTGCGCTTTCCGGCGCCGACTACTCCCTTATTCTGGTAAGTCCGTAACTGTATTGTATCGTCACAGTTACATGAGTATCTTTTTGTTCTACAGAAGAGTGCGGATGAAGGGATTTGAACCCCCACGGTTGCCCGCCAGCTCCTAAGGCTGGTGCGTCTGCCAGTTCCGCCACATCCGCGCATTCTCCGATAGACTCTCATTATAGCGTGTTTGAAAAGAATTGTCAATTACACAATTGCGGATATGGCATTTAATCGTGCACTGGCATTTACAATTTCAGATTGCCGGATTTTGCCGGTACATTGTGTTCTGCACCGGCAAAATCCGCAATTCCTGCTGCCCTGCGTTCCAGATCAGGAACCTCCGCAGTTTATTACTTTATACAATTAAGTCAGGAATCTTTCTTGATTTTGTTAATATCTCTTCTTCATATATTTGGAAACTGCTGATCTTCCATACTTTGTCGCCTTGCATGCCGGTTCCTTCGCAGTCCATCTGTGATCTTTCGCCATTTTTGAGTCTGTGATATTGATATACTCATTGCGGAGATTTCCGTATCCATATCCATTCTCCGGATCTCCATTCATGATCGGATCTTCCCATGTCACATCCACATGGTACCATTCCCCGTCAAGTTTGATCTTGTTCCATGCATGGCCGCCCCAGCCGCCGACGCCGTTTCCTTCTCCGCTTACTTCCATCGTCTCAAGTCCGCAGGCATCCGCGAGAAGCGTAAACGTATCTGTATAACCGGCGCATACCGCTGTGCCGTATAAAAGCGCTCCTGTCGTTTCATAGGAAGTTCCCGGAACCGTTTCTTCCAGGAAATTGTCGTAATCGTATGTGATATTCTGAACCATGTACTGGATGATCTCCATCTCCTTTTCAAAGTCCGTCATATCATCGGCGATATAATTATTGACAAAGTCCTTCGCGACTTTCTGGACCTCCGTCAGGTTCTCATTGTCCCACCATGCCGGTCTCTTTGATTTCTTTGAGGTATCGGAAGACTGGTTCTGGGAAGTGTTTGTATTGGTGTTGAAATTCACCGTATTTCCGGATCCCGGGATCCCCTTTCCTGCCTGATAAACAGCATTTCCGGATCCATCAACCCAGGCGCCGTCACTTCCGACGCGGCTGCCATCCGAAAGCGTGTTCGAGATCGCCATCGCTCCGCCGGCTGCCGGATCCAGATAGTAACATTTTCCGTCGATCCACTGCCATCCGGTCAGCATCGCTCCGCTGGATCCGCTTCTCGTATCAAAAAAATACCACTTTCCGTCCTTCTGGAGCCATCCCGTCTGCATGCAACCCAGACGGTTTCCTGCCTCCGGCCACAGATAGTACCATTTTCCCCCGTTATTTTTGTCCTGATACCAGCCGGTCTGCATATAGCCGTCCGCAGTTTTACATACCCAGCCATTTTCCTGATGAATCCAGTTATCCGCAAATGCCGGAAATGCTGCTGCCGCTGCGATCAGACCTGCCCCCACAAGTGTCCTGAAATAAAATTTCCTCTTTTTCATACGTCTCTCCTTTTTCACCGTCTTTAGTATATTTTCATCATAACTATACGGTATAAGGATGTCAATGTCAATGTCAATTTCTATTACATTCCATCATTCCATTTCGACATATGGAATTAAAAATCAATACGAATCCTGCACTCATTGCTGTCATTTTCCAAAAAAGCCGGCATCTGACGAATCAGATTACCGGCTTTCTTCTTATTGTTTATCGTAGTCATCCAGGAAATTGTAACTCCAGTCTCCCTTGTGATATCCGATGACCGTCTTCAGATTGATGTTGTGAACACTGTTGAAGATGTTCATGTCGATGGTGTCGCAGCGCTTCCTGAGCTCCGCGATCAGCTCCTTCATCTCGTCGCGCTTCGATCCCTTTTCGCCGCCGCAGGTCGCGCAGCGCTCAGTGAAGCGGCAGGCACATTGGATAAAGTGAAGGTGGTTGTAATCTCTCCATGCCTTGATATCCGCCTCGCGGACCATATACATCGGGCGGATCAGCTCCATGCCCTCGAAGTTCTTGCTGTGGAGCTTCGGCATCATCGTCTCGACTTTTCCGCTGTACAGCATGCCCATGAGCGTCGTCTCGATCACGTCATCGAAATGATGCCCCAATGCGATCTTATTGCAGCCAAGCTCCTTCGCGTGGGAGTAAAGGTAACCGCGGCGCATTCTCGCACAGAGATAGCACGGACTCTTATCCACGTCAGCGACAATGTTGAAGATATCGCTCTCAAACACGTTGATCGGGATGCCGAGAAGCTTCGCGTTGTTTAAGATGATATTCCAGTTGTCCTCGTTGTAGCCCGGATTCATCACAAGGAACACAAGATCGAATTTTACCTTGCCGTGAAGCTGCAGCTCCTGTAAAAGCTTCGCCATCAGCATCGAGTCTTTTCCGCCGGAAATGCAGACCGCGATCTTATCGCCTTCCTTAATTAATTCGTAGTCATGGACTCCCTTTGTGAAGCGTCTCCAGATGGACTTGCGGTATTTCGTGATGATGCTGCGCTCGATGGCTTTCGTCCGCTCTGTGACCTCTTCCTCGTTCATGACCATCATGGATAAGGACAGGCGCAGGAAGGAACGGTATCCGCCCTCCACGCTTCCGGCGTCAAAGCCCGCATCGCTCAAAAGCTCCGCAACGTAAAGGCTCTTATTTCCGGTATGACAGAGTACCCATACCGGCTTGTCCTTCGGGATCGCCGCGAGAAGCTTTCCCACATTCACGCCCTCTTCCCAGGCTTTTCCCTCACCGATGGTACCGGATTCCAGGTCCGCCTCTTCCGGATTCTCCAGATATTCCACCAGCTTGTCCTCCGGGATATTTAAGGCGGCGTCCATGGACCCCTTTTTGTATTCCTCCGCCGGACGGATGTCAATGATCGTCCGGTCAAAGGTTCTTCCATTGATCAGCTCAGCAGCTGTAATCGTTTTTATCATTCTTTTTCTGTTCTCCGTTTACGGCCGTCTCCGGGTGCCGGGGTGCCGTCACTGTTTCTATAAGAAGAAAATCCCTGTATTTTCAAGGGGTTTCCGATTTTATACAACGGTTGACATGATAACACAAGGAAAAAAAGCTGTCAATCTGTATCTTTGCAGTTCTCTATTTTTCCATAATGTCCTGTAACATGTATACACGGTTGAAGGGGAATGAGAAATAATATCCGTCCGCGAAGTCTTCCACCATCTTCATAACTTCCTTCGCGAGCTGGATTCCCGCTGCCTCGCCTTCCTTGCGGTTCGCTTTCTCCGGATATCTCGCCACGATCTCGTCCGTCACGTTGACACCCGCGATCTCGTTCTTCATGAACATGGCGTTCTTTCTGCTGATCAGCGGCATGATCCCGCAGAGGATCTTCGCGCCCGTCTCCTCCTTGATCCGGCGCAGTCTCGCCGCGTCCTCCTCCGTGAATACCGGCTGGGTCAGGAAGAACTCCGCGCCCTCTTCTATCTTTTTCTTCACACGTCCGATCTCCACATCCAGGTTCTTTCTTCCCTGGTTGATGGCGCCGCCGTAGCACAGCGGGTTCTTCGCGAAGACATCCTCGTTCATCTCCTTTGCGATCTTCATGAGACCAGTGGAGTCGGAGTTGAACACCGCCTTTACGGTCTGTCTCGCTGTGGACGGGATCGGATCTCCTGTAATAATTAAGAAGTTATGGATGTCATTGATGGCCGCTCCCAAAAACAGGGATCGCATAGCGATGGCATTCCGGTCACGGCAGCAGATATGCGGCATCACAGAAAGGCCTGTGGCCTGGCGGACCTTGCTCGCCATGAGGACGGAATCGACTCTTGTCCGTCCAGACGGGGAATCCGGGAATGTGAGGACATCCACGCCCGCATTCTTTAAAAGATGGGCAGATTCTAAAAGCTTCTCATCATCCGCGTCAAAGGGCGGAGCCAACTCCACCGCGATGAGCTTTTTCTGCTTTCTCTCTCCGTTTTCATCGTAGAGGAATCCATGTCTCTGGACATGTCCCGTCTGCTCCCCATTATCCGTCTCTGTATCCAGGACAATCTTGTTTAAGATTCCGTCCCATGAAGACATTTCTCCGATAAATTCCGGGGTCGTTCCACAGCAGCCGCCAAGAATATCTGCGCCGAGCGCCTGAAGTTCCTTCATCTTCTCCGCAAAGTATGCCGGTGTGTTGCCAAACTGAAGCTTATTTCTTGTCAATGTCGGATATCCCGCATTCGGGATCGCAAGCAGGAACTTATCCCCAGGACGTCCTGCCTTTTCCAGGATCTGGCGCATATGGGCCGGACCTACGCCGCAGTTTAAGCCCACCGCATCGATCTCCGGAACAGCCGCCGCATCCGCTAACAGGCGCTTCGCGCTGAGTCCCGCCGCGCTGTAGCCGAACTGGTTTACAGAGAAGGAGACCATGATAAACATCTCATATTCCGCGCAGATCTTTTTGATCGCCGGGAGAATTCCGTCGAGGTCCGCGAATGTCTCAAAATCCAGAACTGTGACACCGCGCTCCGCAAAGGTCTTCGCAATCTGATAATACTCGTCCGCCGCTGCCGCCGCGTCCTCCGCTCCATTCACCGGAATCGGGCCGATATCTCCCGCAATCCAGGCATCTCTCCCGTTTACCGCGTCTCTCGCGATCTCAACCGCCGCCTGAATGTTTTTCTCAACTTCCGCAAAGTTCTCCTGCAGTGTTTCTGTGTTTGACGCAAAAGTATTTGTCCTGATAAATTTCGCTCCGGCATCCAGGTATTCTTCGTGGATCTTCTTTACCTTCTCCGGCGCAGTAATATTTGTCAGCTCCGGGATATCCTGGGTCTGGTATTTTGCGGCAAAATAGGTTCCGAAGGCGCCGTCGGTGATGAGGTTGGTGGTTTTCAGATATTCGCGTAAATTCATGTTCGTCCTCCTGTGGGGTATCAGCTTTTATGGGGTAGTCTGACATTCTGACACAATTATTATATAGAAAAACCGGACCTCTGAGATTCAGAGATCCGGCAATTCATAAGAAGAGCGGGTGATGGGAATCGAACCCACGTATCCAGCTTGGAAGGCTGGTGTTCTACCATTGAACTACACCCGCGTATAAGTAATGAGAGGCAACTGATGACATCGAAAGTTTTCGTTGGGAGCTTGCTCACATAAGAAAAAATTTCTATGTCAGCAGTTATCGCCGTTGCAAACGGCGATTATGGAGCGAAGCTCCATAATACCTCGGAGTCATCCTCACCAGTACCTCTAATGCCCAAAGCTGGAATCGAACCAGCGACACGAGGATTTTCAGTCCTCTGCTCTACCAACTGAGCTATCTGGGCGCATAAATTTGGAAGCACAGAGGAAAAGTAAAAATTTAGAAAAAAAATTTCGTTGGGAGCCTGCTCACATAAGAAATTTTCTTTCTAAATTTTTGCGTTGATTTGTATTTACAAATCAACGTACATCTCGGGGACGCAGTTCCCGAGATGGGCTTTCCGCAGCTCGCCAAGAACTGCTCATTCCAATCTGGGGCTTTTCATTCCCTAACTTCCTGGATCAATAATGGGCGGAGGTGGATTCGAACCACCGAAGCAAGTTGCAGCAGATTTACAGTCTGTCCCCTTTGGCCACTCGGGAATCCGCCCATATCATTCTGACAAGTCAAAATGATACCATACATTAATTCAAAAATCAAGCAATTTTTTCATCATCCTGCCCAGAACTCCGCGCGATAAAGATCATCGCCCCATTTCCCGGAAGCTCCACTTCCATCACACCATCCACCACCGGGTATTTCAGGCTTCCCACATTGTAGCGCTTCGCGTCCGTGAGCATCACACGGACCATGACATCTGCGGTCACCTCCGCTTCCCATACCGGGATCCGGACTCTCTGTGCATAGTCCTCGCTGTTCACCACGACGACTCCCTGCTCGTCTGCGTCGAACCTTCCGTAGGAGATCATGCCATTCTCCGCCAACAGCGGCTTAAACGCACCCCGCCTGAACACAGAAGTCCTGTTCCGGATCCCCGTCAGATACCGGTGGAATTCCGTGAGCTCCAGATCTTCCTTTCCCCACGGGAACGTTCTCCGGTTGTCCGGATCTGTCCAGCCGCAGACACCGGCCTCATCCCCGTAATAGATCGTCGGAGCCCCCGGCCATGTCATCTGGATCAGGGCGCCGGAGCGGAATGTTCCGTAATTGATGCCTTTTTCCGCGTTCTCAGCGTCCTCCGGCTTATAAAGCCGTCCCACCACGCGGTTCGTTCTCGTAAGGAATCTCGAGTGATCGTGGTTCGAAAGCTCATTCATCGCCGCGTATAGCGATCCCGTCTGCATCCGGCTCATATTGGAAAGCATGGAGCACATAAACGCCTGGCTGTTGTGGAGCAGGTGCTCATCCTTCCGCTCGCTGTGCTTCTCAAGGCCTGTGAGGAACCAGGAGATCGGCTCCATGAACGCATCGTAATTCATCACCGTGTCCCACTGATCCCCGGAAAGCCAGTCTGAAGCATCCCCATAATGTTCCGCCAGGATCAGCGCGTCCGGGTTCGCCTCCTTCACCGTCTTCCGGAAATCTCTCCAGAACCGGTGGTTCATCTCCGGAGAATGCCCGAGATCCGCCGCCACGTCAAGTCTCCAGCCATCGATGGAATACGGCGGGGAGAGCCAGCGTCTCGCGATATCAAGCACATACTGATACAGCTTCTCCGATCCCTCATAGTTCAGCTTCGGCAGTGTGTTATGTCCCCACCAGCCTTCGTAGGAATCATTGTCCGGCCATCCGTCCTGATCTCCGAACAGGAAGAAATCCCGGTACGGACTGTCCGCTGTCAGGTAAGCCCCCGGCTCATACCCGCCGTCCTTCTCATAGATCTTCTCCCGGTCCATCCATTTATTGAAGGAACCGCAGTGGTTGAACACGCCGTCCAGGATAATCCGCATCCCCCTCTTATGGACCTCCTGCACAAATCGGGCAAAAAACTCATCGCTGGCCTCCAGATTTTCCCGGTCAGAGGTGCGCACGGAATACCGCTTCGCATTCCCGTTGTCTGACGCGTCTCCCGTCACAAGCCCGCCCTCATCCTTTACGATCACGCCGTAATGCGGATCGATATGCTCGTAATCCTGACAGTCGTACTTATGGTTCGACGGAGACACGAACACCGGACTCAGGTAGAGGACCTCCACCTTCAGACTCTGAAGATAGTCTAACTTATCCCAGATCCCCTGAATATCACCGCCGTAAAACCGGTCCACATCGAGAACCGAAAGCCGCTCATCCCATTTTTCCACCTTCGTCACCGGGAATCCGATGTAGACATACTCGTCCCCCAGAACATCGTTCGTCGGATCTCCGTTGTTAAACCGGTCCACGAAGATCTGGTACATCAGGGCACCCTTCGCCCATTCCGGTACATGGAATCCCGGAGTGATCACGAAAGGCGCATCCATGCCGCCGGCCTCCAGAACGCCGAGACGATTGTAATGGCAGACCTCGCTCCCCTTTACCGCCTCAAAATCATATCGCAGCGGGGTCTCTCCCACTAAAATCTCTGTCTCATAGAAATCAAATCTTCCGATGGATTCCTTTTTCTTAAGCTCCAGCCGCCTGCCCTCTTCCCGGCTTACGGCATCCCGGACCACCGCATACACATGATCCACATCCCCGGCTCCGGTCCGGAACCTGATCGTTACTTTATCCCCGCACTCCGGTTCTTCCGGAATGCGGTACTCTTTTGTCCCATCACTGAAAAGTGCCGCCTTCAACATATTTTGAATGGCCTCCCTTACTGATCTGAAACGGCTGCCCGGTCAGCACGCAGCCGTATGACTGATATCTGTTTTCATTTACTTCACTCACAAGTGTTATTATACAGGATTGCACACCTGTTTGCACGTTTTTTTCTGAAAATAGATAGACCCGAAAATAGAAAGACCTGAAACCAGCCGCTCTGAACTGCGGCAAAAATTCCAGGTCTTTTGTCTAAAAATGGGCAGAAAGAAAGCCAGCGGGGGGAACCACTGGCCTTCTTCCGGAAAAGGTATTATGTCTCTTATGGGGTATAGCAAAAACTATATAATGTATTGGGGGGTTACGTGTAGTAATATAGCATAGGAATCCGGATAAGTGTGCACAAACATTTAAAAACATGAAAATATTTTTTGTTCATTTTGCCATTGGTCCATTTTTCTTTATGCATTTTTATCATTTCAAGCAAAAAATCGACGTTTGGCTGTATTTCTTTTGCACAAACGTCGATTTGCTTAAGTTTTTAAAGTTTTACTCAAAATGACCCGTCAAAGCATTTCTAAGTCTTTCTTTTTCTGCTGCCCAGGGAACCACCGACGCAGAAATTTATTCTGTTGCTGCAGACTTTTCCTCAGCACCTGTAAATAAACGGTCAAACTCCGCCTGACCGATCTTCTCTTTCTCGATCAGCAGCGCAGAACACTTATGGAGAATATCCTCATGCTCCAGAATGATCTGTTTCGCCTTCGCATAGCACTCGTCGATGATCCGCTTTACCTCACTGTCGATATCGGAGGCAACACGCTCGCCGTAGGATCTCGTATGCGCAAGATCTCTTCCGATGAACACCTCGTCATCATCACTGCCGTAATTGATCATTCCGAGCTTCTCAGACATACCGTACTGGGTCACCATCGCCCGGGCGATCGCAGATGCCTGCTTGATGTCCTGGGACGCGCCTGTGGTCACATCACCGAAGATGATCTCCTCAGCGATCCGTCCACCGAGAGAAACCATGATGGTCTCTAACATCTTACTCTTCGTGTTGAACATCTCGTCCTTCTCCGGAAGCGGCATCGTGTATCCGGCCGCGCCCATGCCGGTCGGGATGATGGAGATCGTGTGGACCGGACCAACATCCGGGAGTTCATGGAACAGGATCGCGTGGCCTGTCTCATGGTAAGCCGTGATCTTCTTCTCTTTCTCGGAGATCACCTTGCTCTTCTTCTCCGCACCGATTCCGACCTTCACGAATGCCTGATCGATATCAGCCTGGAGAATATAGCGGCGGGACTGCTTTGCAGCGAGAATTGCCGCCTCATTTAAGAGGTTTTCCAGATCCGCACCGGTAAATCCGGCTGTGGTCTGTGCCACTCTTGCTAAATCTACATCGTCGCCCAGTGGCTTTTCCTTGGAGTGGACCTTTAAGATCTCCTCACGTCCGCGGATATCCGGTTTTCCGACTCCGACCTTCCGGTCAAAACGGCCCGGTCTCAAGATCGCCGGATCCAGAATATCTACACGGTTTGTTGCCGCCATAACGATAATTCCTTCATTGACGCCGAAACCATCCATCTCAACGAGGAGCTGGTTTAAGGTCTGCTCGCGCTCGTCATGTCCGCCGCCCATACCGGTACCGCGGCGTCTCGCAACGGCATCGATCTCGTCGATAAAGACGATGCACGGCGCGTTCTTCTTCGCGTCCTCGAAAAGGTCACGGACACGGGATGCGCCGACACCGACGAACATCTCTACGAAGTCCGATCCGGAGATGGAGAAGAACGGGACACCGGCCTCACCGGCAACCGCCTTCGCGAGAAGTGTCTTACCGGTTCCCGGAGGGCCCACAAGGATCACTCCCTTCGGGATCCTCGCGCCCACATCCGTATATTTCTTCGGATTCTTTAAGAAATCAACGATCTCTTCGAGCTCTTCCTTCTCCTCCTCAAGTCCTGCGACATTTGAGAAGTTCACGGAATTTGTCCGGCTCATCTTCGCGCGGCTCTTTCCAAAATTCATCATCTTGGAGTTTCCGCCGCCGCCACCG
Organism: Clostridium sp. MCC328; assembly: GCF_018785465.1. Classification (NCBI taxonomy): domain Bacteria; kingdom Bacillati; phylum Bacillota; class Clostridia; order Eubacteriales; family Clostridiaceae; genus Clostridium; species Clostridium sp. MCC328. The sequence goes on along the minus strand of NZ_WQPW01000029.1, from coordinate 23,194 downwards.
CCGAGTCTCGCGTTCATGAACATAAACATGAACATGATGACCACAGCGCTCAATGCTACCGGGATGATAACGGACATCAGGTAATTCTCCTGTGGAACATTCTCGACAATATAGTCGATAGAGTTTTCCTGGAGAAGTTTTTCTGCTTCTTTTACATCGGACACTGCGACAACTGCCCGGTCTCCGCTTTTCAGCAATATATCCAGGATTCCGGTCGGCGGCTGCTGGTTCTGATTGATGTCTACGGATTCGATGGTCTTATTCTCCACGGCCACCATGAATTCCTGGTGGGTCATCTCCTGGCTGAATAAGCTCCCCTGGCTCGTCAGGCTTGACGCGAATGTGATAAGCGCGATCACAAGCAGGACGAGACCGATTCCGCGGAACTGCTGGTTCTGTTTCAACTTGGGGTGCCTCCTTACTGCTGCTCCACAACGCCGATGAACGGAAGGTTGCGGTATTTCTGGTCATAATCGAGGCCATAGCCTACAACGAACTCATCCGGGATCGTAAAGCAGGTGTAATCAACTTTTACCTGTTTCTTTACGCGGCGCTCCGGCTTGTCAAGCAGAGTGCATAAGTGGATGGAGTTCGGATTTCTCTTGTGTAAAATATCGATAAGGTACGCAAGTGTGCGTCCGGAATCGATAATATCCTCCACGATCAGGACATTCTTTCCCTCAAGCGGCTGGTCCAGATCTTTGATGATCTTTACAACGCCGGAGGACTCTGTGCCGCTGCCGTAGCTGGACACGGACATAAAGTCCAGTGTAACCGGGACAGTCAGGCGCTTTGCAAGCTCACAGGTAAAGAATACACCGCCCTTTAAGATACAGATCAGATGAACCGCTTTTCCCTCATAGTCCTTGTTGATCTGCTCCGCGATCTCTTTGATCCGCCTGTCAACTTCTTCTTCATTTAATAATACACGAATTTTATCAGCCATGGTCTTCTCCTTTGCAATTCCAGATGCCTGCCTGTCTGCCGCCTTCCGGCTCTCCCCCACCAGGCAGGATCACCTCCGCCTCCAGGATGTGCTCAGTCTCATCTGTTATTTTATAATAATCACTGATTCGGTATCCGACTACCCATAATACATGGTCTCCATCTGCAAGGACCGGGATCCGGTCCCGCTCGTTTTCCGGGATCTTTTCATCGATCATATACCTGCGGAGCTTCTTTTTTCCACCCCCGGAAAGTGTGAGATAATCCCCATTTTTCCTGTATCTTATGGATAATCCAACGTTTATTTTATCATAGTCAAACCATTTCGTATACTGGTTTTTCGGAATTTCCGGCTCTTTTTTCCGGTGGACGGCATGGAGGCGGATGTGTGTTCCGCCCAGGTCCAGAATCTCATCCATATCTGTTTCCAGGTTGATTTTATTTTCAAAAACTGGTTTTCTCTCCTGCTTCTGATCTGACTCAGACATCTGTACGATCCCTAATGTCTCATATCCACGCACCGCTTTGAGACCATATGGCAGGTCTACAGTATGCCCACCACCCGGACCGGAGAGATCCATTACGGAGCGGATATGGCGTTCCGTGATATCTTTCGCTTTCCCTGCGGCGTTTAGGATCATGCGGCGGACGATGTAGGTTTTCAGGATCTCGGGCTGTGGATCGAAAATGTCTGTGTTTATTTTTGTACACATTTTCATCTCATTTTCTGCCACTTTCGAGCTCTGACCTGTCCCAGACTCTCTTCCATCTGCTTCCCCCGCATTTTTGGAATTCGGCTGTTTCCCCTCTTCTCTTCTTTTTGAACAGCTTTCTTCCAGAATTCTCTCTGCTTCCATCTCAAAATATGCGTCTGCCTGCGCCGCAAACTCCGACACCGCCAGAATATGTTCTGCTACCCGGCTGTTTATATTCTCTGTCACCCAGGGCAGAAGTTCGTTTCGGATCTTGTTCCGAGTGTAGTCATTTTCCTTATTTGTGGAGTCTTCGCACCAGGAAAGCTCCTGCTCATTCAAGTATCCCTCAATTTCTTTCCGTGAAACACATAATAACGGCCGGATAATATTCTCCCGCACCGGCCGGATCCCGGAAAGTCCGGTAAGTCCGCTTCCCCGGAACAGATTCAAAAGCACCGTCTCCGCATCATCATCTTCATGATGTGCGACAGCGATCTTCGCGCATTGATACTTTTCCGCAGTCTCTCCCAAATGATGATATCTCAGGATCCGCCCTGCCTCTTCGCCCGATAAACCACGTTCCGCTGCATATTCTTCCACTTTCTCATGCGCCACGGTGAGCGGAATATTTAACCGCTCACAGAGTTCCATCACAAACTGCTCATCCCGGTCAGCCTCCGCTCCGCGGATCCCATGGTTCATATGAAATGCAAAGACTTTAATTCCAAGCTCCGCCGCCATCTCATGCAAAAGCAAAAGCAGGCAGACCGAGTCCGCGCCTCCAGATACTGCCGCCAGGACGCTGTCTCCCCGGTCTGTCATATGATTTTTCTTCATAAAGCTAAGAACTTTCTGCCGAAATCTGCCCGCTTTTACATCTGTTTTCACTGCTATTTTTCCTGCCATTTTCTTCTCCGCTGTTTTTCCTGTAGTGATATCTAAAATCTTTGTGCGTTTGTGATTACCTTTACCCGTATATTCCGCCCACCAGCACCGTCATATCATCCCGCGGCTCTCCCTCAAACGACAATGCAAACGTCAAGATCATCTCCGCCGTCTCCTGCACCCCCGCGTCGGGCAGACCATCCAGAAATTCCCGGAACGCTTTCTCCTTCTCCACTCCTGGCATAGCATCCAGGACTCCGTCACTGACCATAATGATCTTATCTCCGTCCCACAGCTTCCTCGATATCATCACCGGTTCCACGGGATTCAGCACTCCCGCCGGGACTGTTTCTGACTCCAGGACCTCCGCCTCGCCGCCGCCCCGCCGGTCCGGCAGTAAAAACGATGCCGCCGCCCCGAGCTTCATCATCTCCAGCACCCCCGTATAGAGGTTCACAAGTCCCAGATCCATCGTCGCCGGCCGGTCACCCATGCCATTCAGCAGGAGCACCGTGTTGATGAGCTTTAACGTAGACCGCGCCGAAAATCCCGTATCCAGAAGCTGCTCCGCCAGCTCCATGACCTGCTCGCTGTCAGCCCCAGCCGCCGGTCCACTCCCCATTCCGTCGGAGAGACTCAACGCCACCTGCCCCGGCAGCGTGTTCCGGAACATATAATTATCACCGGAGACTTCTTCCCCCTCTTTCGGGGTCTTCGCGCATCCAAACAGGATCCGGTAGCTTCCCTTTTCGATGAGACGCACCATGGACGATTTTCTCGTGACCAGCGTCTTCCCATTCCTCGCCGGGATAAATTCCGCCCCCACAGCCTGTCCAAACAGCGCCGCCATGTCCTTCACGGTCACACACCGTCCGTTTCCTGTCCGTGCCGTGAGGAATGCCTCCCGGCGTCCATCCCCATATTTCAAAACGAGCATGTCCTCCAGGGCGATCCGCCGTTTCCGAAATGCCGCCCGCACCGCCGGAACCAGCGCCTCCGTCACATCCGCCGCCTGCTCCATCTGCCCGGAGAACTCCCCCAGGATCCCCGCCATCTCCTCAAACTGCAGCATGACCGCGTCCCTGCTCTCCAGAAACCGGTTCTTCCAGGCGAGATTCATCGTGGACCGCCCAAGACTTCTATTTAATTCCCGCAGATAATCCGTTTTCTTCCGGCACCGGTCCAGGAACTCCCTGGGCATGTCCGGATATTCCAGAGCGCCCTTTTTCTCGAAAGAGCGAAGCAGATAATAGAGGAAATAGTTCTCCCCGTCCTGATCCTCCAGGCATTCCTGTTTCATGCCACAGCGGTCGCAGCTCCCGCAGACCATGGACGCCGCCGATTCCAGTGCCGCGATCCCGTCCTCCCTGGAAAGTCCGGGATCTTCGCCGGAATTTTTCATAACCTTCGCAAGCTGTCCTAATGACTCAGATATCTCCGCAAGCCGCCCCGCCGCATAGCCCCCGGTCCCGGACAGCTTTCTATGTACCTCACGATTTCCAAACACAAAAATCCCTCCTAACCTGCGTACCCTGTCACAAAGACCGTTCCGATCTCCATGACCAGCTTTAACGGCGCAGAATACGCCATTTTATTATATGCAGGCAGGCGGGAAATATTTGTCGGATTCCCGTATTTAATTTTTAAAAGTTAGCGACATGATTCGCCCTAGCTTGATTCATCGGCCTTAAACAGAATTTCATCCTTATTTACAAGCCCCAGTTTCTCTTTCGCGACCTTCTCAATATACTGCTTCGTCTGAACATACACGCGGTACTCCTCGAGTTCCGCGGCTCTCGCCTCTTCCTTCGCGAGGGACTTCTCAAGCGCCTGTTCCCGCGCCTGATATTCCAGATCGCGTTCTCTCAGGGAAGCGCCGCCGATATGGACTACCACAGCAAGACTCGCTACGACCACCGTGATTCCAATTAACGCCATCCGGTTGCTCAGACTGTTTTTCGATTTTCTTTTATTTCGTCTGTTCCGGTTTTCTCCCATGATTTCTCGCTTCCTTCTGGATTTTCCCTCCCGTTCTAACCAACAAAACTATTCTATCTTTTAATCTTATACCATTTTTTCAGCTTTTTCAATAGCTGAAACACATTCCGGCTAATGATTTTATCATAAAAAATCATGCCGAAAAACACACACGCAATGATGTACGCCCGAACAATACCGCTGTTCTCGTAAAACAGCAGAAGAAACGTCATGACAGCCGCATAGATCCAGTAAAAAAAATCCTCGATCCCCGTCCACAGCCGCCCATGGGGAACAAAAAAGCGGAATAGCCGCAAAAAGTCATAACTCGCCATCAAAATAAAGCCGAGCACCGTACTCATGCCAACCAGGCGGACTTCCAGAGTAAGATAGGGACTCACAAGGCACCTCCGAGTTTAAATTTCCTGCTTATTTTCTCTTTCATGGTCTCATTTTTCGTCACATGATCTATTTTCTGCGGTTACCTGAATTTTTCCTCATGAACTCTTTCATCACTGCTTTTCCACTACTTAAATAATTTTGCAAAAAATGATCCCCCGCTCTTCGCGCCGCCGCCCGCCGAATACACAAGGCTGTCCGTCCTGCCCTCAATATCGATCTCACCTTTTTCCAGACTCAGCCGGTTTACATGGAGGTCTTTTCCCTTGATGGTCAGAAGTCCCATGTCCGTGTCCAGCACGATGGTGTTCTCGTCAAAGGAGATCACATCCAGGATCCCCGTGAGATTTCCCTGATTCCGATTATTCAAAATGATCTTATGCGCCATTCCCGGATTCTCTTCCATAAAAACCTCCTGTATATGTAAATATGTTTTAAATATATGAAGTTAAAAAATTTTTATGCTGTTTTTCACTTTTGGCATATTGAAATACATTTTTGCATATGCTACAATATCGGTAACCAGAAATGAAATTGTATCCATGCAATTCACAAGCGAAAACCCCAGAGAGGCCATTCTCTGGGGTTTTCATTTGGGCTAATTGCCACTGTCGTTTCCGTCTAACCACTTGCAAATATAGTATGCGATCACACTTGCCATAATGGAAACCAGAAATGAAATTATCGACTCCATGCATTCACCCCCTTTCTGTTGCCAGATTGGGTGTGACAACGAGTCGATTATATCATATGGATTCACTTGAATCTATGGACTCCGGTATAATAAAGAGTATGTTTTGGTATGTTTTCGCGCCTTACATAAAAAACCTCATCAGTTTTCACTGTGAGGTTTTTCCTAAATATATTCAAACATTTCCTTCGTATCTTCCTTGCGGATCGTCTCCTGCACGCTCGTCACACGGACCTTGACGGCTTTTGTTCCAAATGCCACCTCAATCACATCTCCGACCTTAACTTCCGCGCTGGCTCTCGCAATCTTATCGTTCAGCATCACACGGCCGCTGTCGCACGCCTCGTTTGCCACGGTTCTGCGCTTGATGATACGGGATACCTTCAGATATTTGTCTAAACGCATAACTTGCTCCTTTTCTGCGGCACCATCGCCGCCGGACTTCCTGCTGCCCGCCTGTCCAGGCGAACCCCGGAAACAATTTACCCCTCCGCAATACGCATATCACGGAGGGGATCCAAACACGTGCTGCCTACACAGCCACTTTTATCATTCTAAACAGAATTAAGCGTTAACCATATCCTTTAAAGCCTTACCAGCTTTGAATTTCGGGTTCTTGGAAGCTGCGATCGTGATCTTCTCGCCTGTAAGCGGGTTTCTTCCCTCTCTAGCCTCTCTCTCGGATACCTCGAATGTGCCGAAGCCAACTAACTGTACCTTCTCACCTTTAACTAACTCTGCTGCAATAACATCTGTGAAAGCCTTCAGTGCCTTCTCAGCATCTTTCTTGGAGAGTTCTGCCTGCTCAGCAACTGCTGCGATTAATTCTGTCTTGTTCATTTGTTTTATTTCCTCCTAAAATTCATTTCAAACCTGCGGACAAAGCCTGCCCGAAGGACCTTTGCATTGCACTCTTACATTTATATATGTTTCTGCATTCTTTGTCAAGGATTTTTGCCCGTTTTTGCCGTGTTTTTGCGCACTTTTCGTCAGTGTGCGGCGGCCCGTTTTTTCTTTTCCTCCCGCTCCTGTTTCTTGATCGCTTCCCAGAGGTCCTTCTCGTTCTCCACCTCCGGAATCTCGCCTCCGAAGACCCGTGGATGGCGGCGGATCATCTTCTCGCAGATGCCGTTCACCACATCATCCACGGTAAAATTTCCCTGCTCCGCCTCGATCTCACTGTGGAACATGACCTGGAACAGGACATCCCCCAGCTCCTCGCAGAGATTTTCCGTGTCATGAGCATCGATCGCCTCCAGCACCTCCGCGCATTCCTCCACGAGATGCTTTTTCAACGTGTCATGATCCTGCGCCCGGTCCCATGGACAGCCATCCTCCGCACGCAGTGTCTTCATGATCTGCTTTAAGTCCTCGAATGTATACATAGTATTTCCTCACCTTATCCGTTTTCATTCATTTTTCTGCTGTTTCGAGCCTCTGACGATCGCCCGGTCCTCTCCCCGTCGGTTCCGCCTACGCTCTCCGCCAACAGTTTTAAATACTATTTTGTAACTATTCAGTACCTTCATAGTTACGTGCAAAAATCCATTCCAGATCAGCTTCGCTGATGGGATTTTTGCCTTCCAGCCTATGTTTTCTTACGGTCAGAGCAGCAAGTGCGCAGACCTACTGAACAGTTACACTATTTTCTGCTATCATTGTAACTGGATTCTATTTCTCTGGCAATATGCATTCTGTTTTTTAACTGCAGTCCATCACCGTCCATTTGTTCCAATTTAATCCGCACCAAACATACTCCACATGTCCTCCTGAAATCTTTTATTTTTTCTACATATTTGCACCAATTGACGATTCCATGAAAAAAAGTTATACTCTTAATTGTCGTGTCTTTTGACATATCATCACTCTAATTGAGCTATTCCTCGATTACAATTTCACAGGAGGACATCATGAATATCACACAAAAACAAAAGGGCATCCTCTTTATGATCCTGTCCGCGCTTTCTTTCGCCTCCATGCAGGTCGTTGTCCGTATGAGCCGCGAAATTCCAACGATGGAGCAGATCTGCGTCCGCAATCTCTTCATCCTGATCGTTTCCTTTTTCATCATCCGTAAAAAACGTGGTTCCTACTACGGCCCGAAAAAATACCAGCCGTACCTGTTCGGCCGCTCTTTCTTCGGATTTCTGGGCCTGATCACGCTGTTCTACGCCTCCAGCCATGCTGCACAGGGAGATGTCACCGTATTAAATAAGCTCTCCCCGATCTTTGTCACACTGCTGGCGGCTGTGTTTATGAAGGAGAAGCTTTCCCCGATCCAGATCCCGGCGCTGGCACTGTCCGTTATCGGCGCATTCATCGTATTCCGTCCAAGCTTCCAGTCCGACCCATTTCCGCTGGTAGTCGCGCTGCTCTCCGCCATCACATCCGGCGTTGCGTACACGTTTCTCGGCTACTTTAAGGGAAAAGTCGACGGAATCACCGTTATCATGCACTTTTCAACCTTCAGCGTGTTCGGTTCCCTGCCGTTCGTCATCAGCAATTTCGTTATGCCGGACCCGCATCAGTTTATGCTGCTCATACTGATCAGCCTCTTCGGCTCCCTGGGCCAGGTATTCATCACCTACGCTTACCGCTTCGCCCCGGCATCCGAGATCAGTATCTACAACTACTCCGGAATCCTGTTCAGCATCGTTCTCGGCGCAGCGATCCTCGGCGAGCCTGTAAAATCCACCTCGATCCTCGGCGGCGCATTGGTTGCGATTGCTTCGATCATGGTGTATATCTATGGGAATTCGAAGAAGCAGACTGGGAAATAAAGTTCTTTCAGCCCAAACTAGCGTAGACCGAATAATTACGTGCATAACGAATGTCAGAATCCGAAAAGTCTACCCGCATGAACATAGTCTGGATACACTGTTCACCTGCGGAACCGCCACCGGCAGCTTCTTCCGGATGCATGGCAATTAGAAATGTGCATTTGCATAATGCCTTTTATTTAGATCGTTTGTAACTATTCAGTACCTTCATAGTTACACGCAAAAATCCATTCCAGATCAGCTTCGCTGATGGGATTTTTGCCCTCCAGCCTATGTTTTCTTACGGTCAGCGCAGCAAGTGCGCAGACCTACTGAACAGTTACGATCGTTTTTTGATTCGTTGTAAATAAAAGTCAAAGTCCACATGATAATATTTATTGAAGTGATCTCTTCTAAAATATCATCATGTGGACTTTTTTCGTTTTTTTATCTTACCAGGCATATTTTCTCAACATTTTTACTGCTGTTTCAAATCTCGCCCAGCCTCAATTCTCAGCTCTCCATCTGCCGTCCCAGGAATCCCGCCGCCGTCGCTGCCAAACGCACCTCCGCATCCGCGAACTTCGCCCTCGGCTCCCTGCTCATCACAATGACCGACCCGATCGCGTCACCTTCACAGATGATCGGAGTGATCACCTGCGCAGTGATTCCCTCGCTGTCATCGTCCGTCACAGGCGTGAACGCCCGCTCATCCTTTCCCGCCTGCACCGTCATCCGCTCCTGGATCACATGCTCCAGCGCCCGGCTGATGGGCTTCTGGAAAAAGTCCTTTTTCGCCCCGCCGGCCGCCGCGACCACCTGGTCCCGGTCCGTGATGCAGACCATAAGCCCTGTCGACTGCGCCATCGCGTCTGCATACTGCCCTGCAAACGCATTCAGTTCCATCATCGGCGAGTACTTCTTCAGAATGATCTCCCCCTCACGGTCCGTGAAGATCTCTAACGGCGTTCCTTCGCGCAAACGAAGTGTCCGCCTGATCTCCTTCGGAACCACCACACGTCCGAGGTCATCAATTCTTCTTACAATTCCCGTAGCTTTCATAACGTCTATTCCTCCTGCATACCACTGCTTCCATATCGTGTGACTTATGGGTAGTATGTGGAAAAATGTCGGGATTATTCCTATTTTACTTCAACCAGTTCAATCTTGAAGTTCAGCTCTTTCCCCGCCATCTCATGGTTCGCGTCAAGAGTGATCATCTTCTCGTCCTTCGCGGTAACCTTCACCGGGAACGGCTGGCCGCTCTGGTTTGTGAGGTATACCTGCTGTCCAACCTCAAGGTCCTCGGAACCCGGGAGATTTGCGATCTCGAGTGTGAGGATCATATTCGGATTCGGCATTCCGTAAGCTTCCTCCGGCATCAGGTGGATCTCCTTGATCTCACCGACCTCCATATCCGCAACAGCCGCGTCAAATCCCTTGATCATCTGTCCAGCGCCACATACAAACTCTAACGGCTCGCCGCGGTCGTAGGAAGAGTCAAACTGTGTACCATCGTTAAAAGTACCTCTGTAATGTGTGCGGCATGTCTTTCCAACATTGCGTCCTGTCATCTTTAAGTTCCTCCGATATTCTCTATTATTTCCTGCACGCCTGCGTTCTATCACGGTCAGCGCAGCAAATGTGCAGACCACATCCGCAAAACCTGCCGATAACAGGTTTTTCACGAATGTTCTATAACGAAATCATGCATTCCTATCCAGTATACCTGTTAAAAAGAATATTGGCAACTTATTTCAGGTACCGCCGCGCTTCATTTTTCTATTTCACCGCCGGATTCTGCTCACGATATCGCAAACAGATGCATTTCCGCAATCTGTTATGCACCAAATTTTGCCACACAGGAGCTTTACTGTCCCTGCCTCTTCTTTTTCTTCTCCAGCTCCTCCCGCTTCTGCCGCTCCTCTTCCAGTCCCGGAGACCATAAAAGCTCGTCGCTCTCATCGAACACGATCTCCATCACATCCTCCACGCGGCAGTCCAGAATTCTGCATAAAGTCTCCACGGTATGCGTCGAAATATATAAATTCTTCCGCAGCCTGTTCAACTGACCATTGCTGATTCCATATGTCTTGATCAGGCGATACTGGCTGATGCCTTTTCTCTGCATTGTCTCCCATAACCTTGTATATTTAACCATACCGTTTCCTCCTTTGTCTCATTTCTCGCCGTTATTTCCAGGACATTCCAGGCTGACCCGTTCAATCCATAGACTCGTAATCCGGCAGAAACCGCCTAAATTCTTCTCTTTCGGTTTCCACGCCTGCTCACCAGCGATACATTTTCTATTTTCTCATTTGTATTTCCTGCCAACATCCGCAAGATTCGACCTGTTTTTCCTTATATTTCCACAAATTCCCCTAAATATCTTTTATTCTTTACTATGGCAGAACTTCTGCCGCATTATATAAGGAAAGGAGGCGTTTCTCATGATCGATTACAGCCCGCTCTGGAACACCTTAAAGTCAAAAGGCATCAGCCAGTACCGCCTGATCCGCAGCTATCATTTCAGCTCCGGCCAGCTCCATCGGATCCGTAAAAATGAACATGTATCCACACATACTCTGGAAACTCTGTGCTGGATCTTAAACTGCAGCGTTGCGGACATCGTCCGCATCTCATTTGACCGCGTGGAAAAAGAATCGTAAAAATATCTGGTCTTTATCGGAACTCTTTTCCGGTAAAGATCAGTGTCAATTCGCCTTATTTTCCTTCTCCTCGTCCTCGAAAGAAACCTCCATCACATCCTCGATCCGGCAGTCCAGGATCCGGCAGAGCGTCTCCAACGTATGCGTCGAAACATATGTATTCTTCTTCAGACGGCTCATCTGGCCGGAGCTTAAGCCAAACTCCTTGATCAACCGATATTGACTGATCTTTCTCTTCTCCATGGTCTCCCACAAGCGATTGTAACTTATCATTTTATCCTCCGTGCATATCAGCCCAACACACTTTTCAGCCCGCAAAATATCCGCGAATCTGACAAACAGTTACTCTGATGTCTTCTATATAACATACATTGACACTATTTGTATATTGCCCATATTCGGACTATATATGTTCCACGTTCGGTCACGGTCAGGTATGCGACGCGCGAATGGCCAATTTTTCAGCTTATGCACGGATTCTGTGCTCTGTTTCAATCATTGTTTTCTATGAACTGACAGAATCTTCTTCTGACATTTTTTCGGATACATGGCAATCAAAAACGCCGGTCAGCCATTTCTGACTGACCGGCCATCATAATCACTGATCACACAAATTACAGGCATCCGCCTGCCGCTTTTTCATTTTCCCCTTTTCAGGCAGTTCACCTGCTGCTTTTTCATTTCCCCTTTTGCAGGTATTTCACCTGCCGCTTTTTCATATTTAATTTCCTGCGCACCTGCAGTTATTATCGCCGTCAGTCCGCTTTGCTTCCGGACTCTTATCTTCCACCTGAACCAGCAGACGTTCAAGCTGCATCTTCTCCCGGTTCCAGCGGTAAATCGTCGACTGCTCCGCGGAACAGTTTCTCTCACCATTTATCGTATTGATGATCGCCGACCTCGAATAATGCTTATGAGGAACCATGATGTCCGGGAGTTCCAGATGAACACGCCCACACACCGTACACTTGTATCGCCGCAAAACAAATGTATCCACCGTACCATCCGCAAAAATCACCTTCCGCCTCTTGCTGTCACGGATCTTCATCTCTCCACCGCACTGCGGGCATCCCGGAACGCTTGACGGAACAATATAATACATTCCATTCTGCTCTTTGATTTTGTAATTCTTTAACACGACCATATTCATTCCTCCTCCATTCGTCATATTCGTAGGACCACATCCGCCTATCGGTTCAAATAAACCTGTATTCCGGTTCTTTAGGGTTTTAACCAGAATTTCACCAAAGTTCTGCCGCCGTCTGCCGTTTTCCGTTTTCCGTTTTCAGCTCATTTCTCTGGCAAACGACCACGTTTTTTCGGAAAAATTCCGGTCTGATCAACATGTTCTACTAATATAAACGTAATAAAATTGGATTTGTGACGAAAAAATGGAAAAAAATTGAAGTTTTTTACTTTCTTTTGTTACCATTTCACCTCCCGAATCTCCATAAACTCATTTTTATCCTTCTCCACTCTTCAACTGCCGGAACATGTTCCACCATTTTTTGAAGTTCTGCTGCCAGCGCACAAGTTTTCGCACGCATAAGAATTTTTTCTCTCGCTATGCTCTCAGTATCATCACTGCAAGGCACTGTTGTTTTTACAAGCTACATTAACTTTATATTCAGCAGAGGCAGCACACTCTCCGATAAGTAATTTTTCTTCGCAAGGCACAAGAAGAAGTCGATTAAATTCATTTCCTTTCAGCTCTTCCTTACTATTATTATTCATAGACTCATCCTCACTTCTGCTCTTCGATTATTTATTTTTATACTATAAATGAGCAAATTTGAAAAACTGCACTATTAAGTCTTTCACATGCAGACATTAAGAATATTAAACGAATCAATGTCCGTGTTACATGCACAATAAGTCATAATTTTTGTGCACTTTTCGGTATTTGCTCATTTATAGTTTTATCCTTATTTTAAATTCTACCGAAGGACGTGCGTTGTACCGTTTACCCCTCAACCACGCAGCCGGGCATCCTCTTCTCACCCTCTACCTGCAATATTCCTCCTCAACTTCCTCAAAATCCCCTCTTCCGCCTCCTCATCCAACGGCTCTCCATACAGCACCCTATACGCGAAATCCTTTGTCGGGAACATTCCCATTTTTACCATCTCTTCCACTTTCGCATCGTCATACTGCTGCCGCAAAAGAAGATATTTATGCGCTGTGGCTTTATGCCGCTCATAGCGTTCTTCCAGATGAAGCGCCTTCACATTCTTCTCCATTCCCGCCTTCGGATGAAAGTGGATCGTGCAGTCAGCAGCCGGGACCTTTTCCATGTTAACTCCCACGGGCAGATCCGGGTAAAGCCATGTACATCCTTCGATTCCCTCTTCATAAGGATTCATTCCCAAGAGCTCCTCTCGCTTCATTCCATTGCAATTCTGCCCGCTGGGAACAAGATTATAGAAGCACATTGCGAGCGCCGGATATTTTCCCTTCGGAAAGAAATGGTCGATCTCCAGTGTCCTCTGTTTTCCTCCATTTCCATTCTCAACAACATCCAGATACTCCTCGTCACAGTAGGGACAGATCGTGACACCAAGGTTCTCAATAAACGTGTACGCATTATATTTCGTTGACGCATCCACATATTTATCACTTCCGGCACTGAAATAATCGGAATACATTCTCTTAAACTCATTAAACTGCAGCAGCTCCGGCCTGCCGATCATCTGCTTCAAAGTCTTCACATCTGCCAGGATAAAATCAGAAAGCCAGCTCCAGTCATCCCTGGCACTCATGTCCTCAAAGGTCCCTGAAACAGTCATGACACGGCTGATATTTGCAAACAGGTCTCTCCTGTATCCCTCCGTCTTCCTTTTCACAAATGCTATAACTGCTTCAATATGAGCGGCCTTAGCTGCGGAAAGCCGCCCCTCTTTCTCGGGTATTTTAATCATGCTTTCTCACCTTCTCCATCTGAAGTTCAAATGCCCTGCGGATCATCCGGTCTCCGATGTGCGGGATCAACTGTTCCATCGACATCAAAAACGACTCATCAGCGTCACCATGATCCGCGTACATCTCCAGCCGCGAAAAAGCATTCTGCAGAAAGCTTCTGGAATACTCCCCGATGGTGTAATCAAGGAAAAATCCATCCGCCAGAATCGTGTGAATATTTGCACCAAAATATTCCTTATCTGACCCGTTCTTTACCAACGCATTTCCTGTCTCCCGGTCGATCGTCAGCCTGGTGATCTCCTCCGGCAGGACATCGGAAAGCATAAATGGCGAATGCGTGCTGAGTATGATCTGGATCGTAGAAGATCCCTGATATTTCTCAACAATTTTCAACATACGGGCGATAAACTGCCGTGCCAATTCCGGATGCATATACGCCTCCGGCTCGTCCATCAGTATGATCTTGTCCAGCCTTCTGTTAGCCCTGCCGGAAGACGAAAGCTTCAAATAGTCCTCCAGCCCACCAAGAACCTTGGCATACTGGTATTCCCCGGTGCTGAGTCTTGTAAACTCGTATGGAAGAAGACACTCTGTAAAAATACCTGCATCATCCGGACGATACTGCTCCATGCGTTCAAAGAGCTCATCAAACACTTCCCGATACTCCGGTCTCTCCATATCGACCACCGGTATGGAGCATGTGTCCACCGTGAAATACCGCTCATCCAGCTTCTCGAGAAAACCGACAATGTCCTTAATATCCCCCATGATCTGCCATAACAGCCCATGCGGATCCCCATCCCCGGCTCTGTCTATATACTCCGCCAGCCAGGTACATCTCCTGACAATGGACATTTTTTCTCCATCCGGCAGCACAGTCGGATCGATGCTCTCCCTGCGCGTTTTCCCTATATAATAGTCCATAAACTCCTGGTAAGCATCCAGGTCCTCCGCCGGCTCCTCTTCCGCATTAAAGTTCCGGATCTTCTCGACCCATTTCCGCAGATACTTCGCGTAATCCGTCCACAGATCATGAATGAACATCTGCTTGTTCGTCAGCGTTTTCTTCTTTTTCCTCTTCCGTACACGTTCCCTGGTCTCCGCATCATAAATTGCGCGTTTCTCATCCTGTAGTCTGTCATAAAACGTCCAGTATTCCTTCTCCACTGCCTTAGAAAGCTTTAACGGATACTGATCCGCAAAATTATGCGTCGACAGCACAAACGAAACCTGACGTTTCCCGCTCCCTGGTTCCAGACTCGTAAGATATTCCCGAATATAGCCGCAGATTTGCCAGAGCGATGTCCTCTGATAGGGGAAAGCCGCCCTGCCGATCCAGTCACTCCTGAAATCCGTAAAATCCTCCTTATCATCCGGATACGGCGGCCGTATAAACGCATGAACATCATAACAGTTCATGATCATCGCCATGTCGCGGACCTTTAATTCCGGAAGATTTCTTTCGTATCCATACTCTTTTACCGCGCAAAATCTGACCGCCGTCTCGCCCGGCTTCAACGCTTTTTCCAGCGCAAAACGCACCGTCCGCAGCGTCCCCGCACGCCTCGCATTCTCCCTGATCGGCTCCGGAATCGTCAAATCATCCCTCTCCACAGGCTTCGGAAACTGCATGATCTCCATGTCACATATCTCAAGGAAAAATTCCGTATCGCTGATACTATAAAGAAGAAAATACGAGTCAGCCTCTCCTTCCCACTTCCTATGATACCGCACATCATGCTTCGCCCCGATCATCTGAAGCAGATTCGTCTTTCCAGACCCTGTTTTTCCAACAAGAATATGCAGGTTGTCAGGTTTCCTGTCTCCACGGATGACCGCAGACGCTGATGATTGACCACGGTATTGGATCGACAGCTTTTCGTTTGAGAAATTGATCTGCCAGCGGGGATCGAAGATGATTTCCTGGGTGGTGTAGTTTTTGAATTTGTTTATGTAGGCGTAGATGAGAATCATAGGTATTCTTCCTTTATTGGACCAGATTTTATATTAATATAATCTGACTTAATTTTTTTATATAGTTCACAATTTACTTAACTAACCTTAGCTACAAATCGATTTTAAAGCTTTATCTAATAATCCTCTCTCATATGAATCCAACAACTGCTTAATATCCTCCAAGTGTTCTAATATGTATTTTTGACTTGCACTTGCATCCATAGATAATAACCTTAAATTGTTATCCTCAATTCTTTTAATTGCATCAACTGGGAATCCGAATTCAATTAGTTGTTCTCCAATATAACTTTTTACACCCGTTTCATAAAAACGCGAAACTTTAGATAATGAAAAATTATCTAATGTTTTTCTCCTCAACAATGATGCATATGAAAAAATAGTTTCAAATAGTGCTAGGATCTTAGGAATTTTATGTTCTATAATATCTTTTTGTGTTTTGAACGCATCCATGTACGCTTTATCGATACGTTTATGTTTCACCTTATCTCCTCGGGCATTGTCTATTTCATACCTCAATAATCCATGAAATCCTTCATTACAGTATGTATTGCTAACGGCTTTATATCTTCGAACAATAGTAGCGTCCAGTAATCCTGATTTTTCAAAAATATCAAGCACAGTATTCATTGCATGGTATGTCGTAAATTGCATTAATATATCTGGGTAAGATAAATACCTATAAAATTTATTATAAAGAATATTATTATCAAGTAGAAATCTTAAAAGTATCTCTTGATATTCTCTTTTTATTAATCTATTTTTTTCATATATATCATTTGTCAATAAGTATTCTTTAAACTGTTCCTCTCTTTTATGTTTGAGATTTTTATTTATGTCCGAAAGATCCATATACTCTGAATTATCTATATCTACCGGATCCAATTCTTGATCATCATATGTAACAAAATTAAGCGTCAAATCCTCTGTATGTTCAAATTTTTCTAATTCTTTATCGACTAAAAAATATCTCCCGACAAAATTATGATAATACCTACCCGCTCTACCAATGATATTTTTAAAATCAAAAACTGTTAGTTCTTTTGTTCCCTTACTATGGTTTAATACAACCATATTCTTTGCATTGGTGTTAACGCCCTCTACAATAGTCGATGTACAAAAAAGTAAATTAAATATGCCCTCATTAAATAAATCCAAAATTTCTTTTTGTATATACTTAGGCATTTTTCCGTGATGCATTCCGAATCCCATTTCCAGCACATTCACAAAACTCCATTCATTAATAGATCCATCTATATTATAATTTCTTTTTAGATGCTCTATAAACTCAGAAAATCTTTCATTTTTAACAACGTTCCCCTGATGATTTTCCGCTAACTTAGTGGCATATTCATTCGCTTTTGCAGGCGTTGTACAATATAATATTGTAGCACCATATCCTTTTTGCTCGATATAATTCACTACATCACAGATCCTGTCATTAACCTTGCTATGTATTTTTACTATTCCTGGTTTTTCTATATACGGCAAATTTGTATAGTCCTCGTCTATTACCTTATTATATGCTTTTACCATTATTCTTTTTGTAGGTTCGAACTCTATTTCTTTAACTTGTATGTTATTTTCAGCAATATATCTTTGCATTCCTTTTCCAAACTTCTCTCTTTTCAGGTTGGGTCCAGCTAAATAATAATCTTTTACTCTTTTTGAAAGCAAATATAAACAAATACGAAAAGTCTTTGCTCTTGCTTCATCTAAGAATGTTCGTTCCGCATATGAGTTTTTCTTCTCATCATTATCATCTGTTTCATCATTACAATAATCTTCATCAATTTTATACATTTCATCATAAAAGAAGAAATCTATTTCTATATTAGGATATTGAGCTAAAAGCTGCATCGCTCGTTCAGGCGTAAGTACAAAGATATTTCTATCCTGGCAATCTATTTCGCGATCAATAGATTTAATAACATTATATCCCATTTTCTTATCCTGATTTAATTCTTCCATATTCAATGCATTTTCTCGCAATAATGCAACTGTTGGGAAGACCAGCAATATGTTTTTATATTTTTCTTGATTTAAGTATAAGATTTCCCGCATAATAAATGTCTTACCATAAGAAGTTGGCGCACTAATCAACATTCTCTTTATGTCTAATGACTGATAAAAATCTATAATACTTTTCTGACTTTTATCTAGAATATTGTTATTTCTTACTTTGGATCTATACATGTTAACAATGCTTTGATTGTATAAGGCCTGTAATTCCGATATATGTTTTTCATTAATATTTTCTTGTTTATAAAATCCATTCTGCACATTGTACCCAAAAATACGCATTTTATGCGATGCTGTATACAATAATTCTTTAATGAGGGGATCACTTTTTACGCTATCATTTTCAGAAATAATGCACACTAAGTCCCTTAATCGATTTTTACTATCAACATCATCTTCATTATATTTATTTATTGCATCCAAAAGCAAATTAACATAATCCAGCATAAAATCCCTCATTTCCTCGTAAGGCTTCGATATTCTCTATTGGAAATATAATAAAAATTAATTTTGGTTTGATATCTTCGAATTTAAAGTTCTTTTCAAAGTAGTGTTTCATCCAATTCATTTCCACCTTCATCTTATTTTCAATATTCATAGTCTCAGAATATATATTTGAGTTATCATAAGCCAGAAGGCAGGGTATACATATATCTATATTTTTACTTTTTAGAAAATCCATCAATTGTTCAGCGCGTTTTTTATCATTTTCCAATGCATTTAACATATTTAATTCACTTAATAAGTCAGCAAGTTGCTTTCCCTCGTTAGTAAGTCCTGACGGTTTATCTGCCAGAAAATAAATTTGTTCCGCCAAATATAAACTTGAGTATTTTTTATTTAAATCATCTAAAATTCCATTTTTACAGTATTGCTTGCTGCCCATTTTTGCCTGACCAAGCCATAATGTTATTTTTCCATTCACGTTTGTAAAATAAGTCAAATCATATCCTTTAATTTCGTTATTATCATTCTGGCGAAATATTGTTCGAACAGCCAATTTATATGCGCCAGGAACTAATGATTGTACGATAGCATCCAATAAAACTTCGCTTGGTAGACCATCCATCTTGGGTTCACGGTGCGGCAATCGCATTTTGTAAGCTACTTTTATAGCCTTTTCTAAATCAGCAAAAAGCCCGTTATTAAACTTCGCTACCACTTCATCTTCACCGTAACAGTAAAAAACAATATTCTTTCTCATTAGTTTCCCAAGGCTCTTATAACATTGATGGTCACATTTATTGACACATTTTTCCTTGCAGTTATGACTCAATGGCTGATAATTATTTATTTCTGTTTCATCTTCATAAATGGCTATTTCCCTTTTTAATTCCCTGTTTACTTCATTATCATATATTTTTCTATATTCATCCTCTATAGGCATATGTATCACCCCATCATGTTCCACATATTGTATTCTACATATGATTATGCATCTATATTTGGGTTTGTCAACCTTTATCTGGAACAAAACACGATAACCCTGATGATTATTAGTCTTACTGCACTAAAATTCCTAACATAGATATTTTTCGCTAAAGTAGGATTAGTGCGAAAGAAAGTAGAGGGAGACAATAAATTGGCACACTTGAATAAACTGTCTAAGGCAGGCAACTTTTTGAAATGATATAGAGCGTGTAATGATAGCGTGTGGATTCCATACAGACATCATGACAGTCATTGTCAAAAAGCCATTGCTTGAATTCGAGAATTGAATTATTAAAGGTAGAAAAGCGTTTCTTTTGGTAAGAGGGTTCAATACCACCGCTGGTTTTAACGATTGTGGCAACAAGAAACGATGAGTAATACGTTGTAAATTATCCATCTAAACAGACAATACCTTAATCATCGATAGCTCTGGTGAAAAATCTGAAGGCTTCAATGTTCTTTGCTTTTATTTGTTCTCTTATTGTTATATATTTTTCCATATGTCTGCTTTTATCCCCCTGCCTGTCAACTCATTCTAGCATACCATCGTGCACTTCTTCTAAACTTTTTAATCAAACGTTCATCGTCTCGCAGGCATAAATCTCACTGCAGATATTCTAACTTTTAAAACAGAATATTGATTTTCACACGCCGGACAGGTGATGGATTTCAACCCGTATTATTCATAAAAACTGTCTACGTTACAACCACCACTTAGAGTATTGGCTTCCGTGGTCGGAAAAACTTCCAACTGAGATACATAAACAATAAACCTGGCTATCTGAGATTAAATCAGGCAGCTTATTTTTTAGCAAGAATATGCGTTGTACCGTTTACCTTTTTCTGTAATTCACCGTCAAAATCTAAAAAGCAACAGTGCCGCCGCATGTATAAACAACTCATACACGCAGCGGCACCTCTGTTTTATCAGGACCACGCTCTCCCTTAATGCGTCCGTCCTTCCGCCCATCCAGTATTCATATAATGCTCATAGTACTTCCTCAAATCGCTTCCAAACGCGGTCTGAAGATCGGTATTATTCTCTTTGTATACATTCACATCAAACTCCGCGCACCCCTTTCGTCCCTCCGCCATGCCAGAATTATAAAAATGCGTGAACAGTGCCAGCTTATCTGTTCCAATCGCAGTCTGAAGATCCGGATATGTATTGTAGTAATAATCTGGATCAAACACTCTGGAGTAAGAGTTCATCAGATCATAGGTGATCGAAGGTGCTTCTGCTGCCGCGGTGCTGCTGTTTCCTGCAGAACTATTATCTGTCTGGCCCCCCACTGCATACGGGCATACACCGTTCGTATGCAAATGTGCAGGATGCCCGTTACAATGGTAATGATAACTTCCCAGCCCACTCTTATTCTTATTGTCACGATGACCTCCATTAGCATCTGTACGTCCCGAATGAGCTTCGGCGATGATCGTGTTTGCAGTAAAAACAGTAGTCGTTGCCGCGGACAGTGTCATGCATGAAAGGAAAATGATTCCGCACCTTTTCAGTTTATTCATAATACCAGCCCCCTGTATTGTATTTGTTATACTTTATTATAGGACGGACGCTGGCGGGTGTAAACCGTAAAGCGGGTGTATTGCAGAATTTTTCTTTCTTAACAAGCACTGCCCCACCTCTATCCGATTCGAACACAGGTGGGAGGTGGCGGAGGAATTTTTCTTGAAAAGGAATCTCGTTTAACACGTAGACCATACGGCAATACATTGGAATTGCCGGAATTAGAAACATTATTAAAGCTATACCACATGCCTTCTGGAACAGATTGGGAGCACCTGTACTCCATTATAATGAAATATGGGAGACTATGAGAAAGGCTCGGTAAATAAGATTCTTCTATGATAATTAAGGGCGTTAGGCTCTCTTGCAACAGAATTTACGATTCCACTTAAAAATACACAGACCCATTACTAAGCAAAGGAACTGACTATGTAGGGATTCCTGCTCCACTGATCGTTAAAAACTGACCAGGAACCATGAGGTTCGCCTCCGTTACAGTATCTCAGAGACAGCAAAGCTGAATGACCTGCGCCCATATTACTATTTTCGATACATCCTTGCAGAACTACCGAAGCGCAGTGATGAAAATGGAAATATAGATCCCTCAAAACTGGATGATCTGATGCCCTGGTCCTCAGCGCTTCCAGATGCATGCAGGAAACTACGCCGCTGATGAAGCGGCGTTTTATTATTGGCAGGCAAATGGTTTGACGTTTACGCTTTAACGACATTTTTCTATAGGTAGCTGTTATATATAACAAGCGCGACAAGCCTGATTCACAAGCTTATCGCCCTCCTTACTTTCTCTCTTCAATAATTTCATCTAATGCATCCGACAATAGCTTCGCTCGTTCCCACTGCTCGGATTTTGGCTCCGAATAAGTCATAATGTCATTATAACGATATCTTAGTGATACAAGAATATTTATTTGGGATTCTGGGGAATTTTCTGCGTATTTCAGGCTTTCAAAAAGCCATTTAACTGACTGCAGATAATATGAAGTAATAATATCCCGGTCACCATTATAGTATTGGTAAGCCAAGGCATAACAATGAAAATCTTCAGCCAGAAGTCTGGCAAGCGAAGCTTTTCCATAAATTGTATATGCATCCAAACGAACAGTAATAATATGATCTTTTTCTCTTGAAGATACCAAAGTATTATCCTGGGCACTGGCTTCCGAAACCAAATTTCGGAGTGATTGATCTGCTCTAATATCAAAATCATTCAGATACTGACATGCAATTACTGCTTCAATATCAGCCTTTAACTTGACTGCAGCTTGCTCAGCAGTCCAATTTGTACTAATGGCATATTCACCTGTCATAAAGAGGAACTTTGCCCGATCCTCAGCAGATATGGACCAGTCCTTTGTCGGGATTTCCAACCGCATTCTGCGAGCCTTTTCTATCTGTTCAGCTTTTACAGCTGTTTCATCCATAAGAGAATAGTCTGAATTTTTAACTGAATAAACCTCCATAGACAATTCATCCCGAATGTCTTGCGGCTCTAATGTTCGAGATGACTCTACATTACTATATTTGTCATCTGAAGATACCACCGTTTTATCGACTATTGTTTCTTCTACATCTATATCAGTTTTCTTTTCTTCCATTTGAGCAGCCTCATCAGCAGGTCCATATGCAATAAATGCCTTTACTGCCGCAGCTGTACGCGCATTTCCATGAACACTCGCCCATACTGCCCCACCAGTAACGCTCAGCATGAGTATAGCTCCAAAAAAGACTTCTCCACTCTGCAAGACAATATCAAAAAGACACCCAAACACTATTACAGTTTTCTGCCATGGACTCTGTGAAGAACTCATCATATTCTTATATTCATCAGTGCTTTTATATCGTTCTTTGACGATATCCCATATTTCCTTCAGGATAACTGTAACAATAATACCGTAAATAGACCATAATAAAAGCCCTGGAACATGTTCCAAGGCCAATTCAAACAAAATACCAAAAATGAGCGCTCCTATAAGTCCAACTTTGAAAATCTTAAAAAAGTGAAATTTTTGCGATATAATCCGTCTGGTCTTATCTATAGGTAGTTTCTGGTGATCGGCCTTTTGAAAACCGGATATACGATTGCTCTTCAACAACTTTTTATTTCCGGGCTTTTTCATGTGCCAACCCCCTCTTCCTAATAAAATCGTACCTTTTAAGGGTAACACTATTTTTCATAGATTGCAAGTTTTTCTTTTGCCCATACCACGACAAACGCATGAATGATTGTCTACCACCAATTCTGTTTTCAGCTATTTTTAAGCTTCTAAAAGTTCTTCCAGATA